>DATIFD010000467.1:0-2543 GCA_035455385.1 Burkholderiaceae bacterium | reverse complement strand
TGACCGCATCGAGCCGCCCGCCGAGCCCCACCTCGAGGATCGCCACGTCGGGCTTCGCCTGCGCGAACGCACGCAGGATGGCCAGCATCGTGAACTCGAAGTAGGTCAGCGTGATGTCGTCGCGCGCGGCCTCCACTGCCTCGAAGTGCGGCAGCAGCGTTGCCGGGTCCGCCATGACCCCATCGATGCAGCAGCGCTCCTCGAACTGCACCAGGTGCGGCTTCAGGTACAGCGCGGTGCGATACCCGGCGTGGCGCGTGATCGACTCGATCATCGCGCAGGTCGAGCCCTTGCCGTTGGTGCCGGCCACGCTGATCACCGGGCAACCGAAGCGCAGGTCGAGCCGCTGGCGCACCGCCTTCACGCGATCGAGCGTGAAATCCATGCTCTTGGAGTGCAAACGCTCGCAGTGCGCGAGCCAGTCGTCGAGCGTGCGCGGCACGGTCATGCGCGCGACGGACGAGACACGCCGGGAGCGCGGCTCAGTGCGTCAGTCCGGCCCCGGGCCGCCCCAAGCCGGACCAGGCCCACATCACGCCACCGCGTCGGCGCTTTGCTTGAGCAGCATCGCCAGGAGCCTGGCCACGGTGGGGCGCAACTGGCGGCGGTCGACGATCAGATCGAGCGCACCCTTGCCGAGCAGGAACTCGGCGCGCTGGAAGCCTTCGGGCAGCTTCTCGCGCACGGTGTTCTCGATCACCCGCGGGCCGGCGAAGCCGATCAGCGCCTTCGGCTCGGCGAGCACCACGTCGCCCATGAAGGCGAAGCTGGCCGACACGCCGCCCATCGTCGGATCGGTGAGCACGCTGACGAAGGGCAAACGGGCCGCGGCAAGCCGCGTCAGCGCCGCGTTCGTCTTGGCCATCTGCATCAGGCTCAGCGTGCCCTCGTACATGCGCGCGCCGCCGGACGCCGTGAAGCAGACGAACGGCACCTTCTGTTCGACGGCGGTGACGACGCCGCGCACGAAACGCTCGCCCACCACGCTGCCCATCGAGCCGCCCATGAAGTCGAACTCGAAGCACGCCGCCACCAGCGGCACGCTCATCACCGCCCCGCCCATCACCACCAGCGCGTCGGTTTCGCCGGTGTTCTCGAGCGCGGCCTTCAGCCGTTCGGGGTACTTCTTGCTGTCCTTGAACTTCAGCGCGTCGACCGGCACGACCTCCTGCCCGATCTCGTAGCGGCCCTCGGCATCGAGGAAGCCATCGAGCCGGGCGCGCGCGCCGATGCGATGGTGGTGCTCGCACTTCGGGCAGACGTTGAGGTTGCCCTCGAGGTCGGTCTTGTAGAGCACCGTCTCGCAGGCCGGGCACTTGATCCACAGACCCTCCGGAACCGAACGCCGTTCGGACGGATCGGTCTGCTGGATCTTCGGCGGCAGCAGCTTTTCGAGCCAACTCATCGATGGTGTCCTCGGGTCAGTCAGGCCGCGCCGCCCCAAGCCCGACTGTGCCCCCTCGGGGGCAGCGCCGGCGCGAAGCAACAAGCGTGGGGGCAGTCATGTCAGGTGTCGAGCGCGGCGCGTATCTCGGCCATGAAGCGTCGCCCTGCGGCGGCGACATTGTCGCGCGGTTCGGCCTCGAGAATCTGCACCAGCCGCGAACCGATGACCACGGCATCGGCCACTTTGGCGACCGCGCGGGCACCTTCTGCATCCCGTATGCCGAAACCGACGCCAACCGGCAACTCGACGTGCTTGCGGATACCGGGCATCGCCTGTGCCACCGACGCCACGTCGAGGTGTCCGGCGCCGGTCACGCCCTTGAGCGACACGTAGTAGACGTAACCGCTCGCCATCCGTGCGACCGCCTGGATGCGCGCGTCGGTCGTCGTCGGCGCGAGCAGGAAGATGAGGTCCAGCCCCGCGGCCTTCAATTGCGCCGCGAACTCGCCGCACTCCTCCGTCGGATAGTCGACCACCAGCACACCGTCGACGCCGGCGGCCGCAGCCTCGCGCACGAAGGCCCCGGCACCGCGGCGCTGGTCGAAGCGTTCGATCGGGTTGGCGTAGCCCATCAGCACGACCGGCGTGGCGGTGTCGCTGGCGCGAAAGCCGCGCACGATCTCGAATATCTGCGGCAGGCCGATGCCGCGCGCAAGCGCTCGCTCCGAGGCCTTCTGGATCACCGGCCCGTCGGCCATCGGGTCGGAGAACGGCACGCCGAGTTCGATCACATCGGCGCCGCCGGCGACCAGACCCCGCATCACGTCGACCGTGGTGTCGGCGTACGGATCGCCGGCGGTCACGTAAGGGATCAGGGCCTTGCGGCCCTCGCGCTGCAGACGCGCGAACACCGGGCTGATGCGGCTCATCGAACAACCTCCGCGCGGCGCACTCCGGTAGTCGCCCTGGGAGCGGCCCGGCGGCTCATTGGGCAACCTCCGTGCTGCGCACTGCAGTGCGAGCCCCCTTCGGAGCGGCCGGTCGGGGGCTCATGGTTGGCCCCCGGTGCGCATGGCGCCCTTGACCGCCTGCCCACGGCACGACGGCCGGCAATAGAACTCGGCACCGGAGAGGTCGGCCACGGTACCGATGTCCT
>DATIFD010000466.1:0-6825 GCA_035455385.1 Burkholderiaceae bacterium | reverse complement strand
CGAAATACCCCCCGGCAAATCGCGCCGCCAGTTGCGCGTCGCCACCGACCAGCGCCCGAATCGTGTAGTGGTGCCCCTTCGCCTGCAAGATCCGATCCCCGTCGATGGCACCGAACTGGCTGATCGCGCCGTCGACCGGACACAGCAGGTCGGCCGCCGCCAGCGGCCGCACGCCCGGCTGCAGCGCGCGCGTGAAGAACTCGTTGAAGGTGGGGTAGTGCGCCGGCTCGGGGTCGGCGGCCTCGGCCATGTCGACGCCGTAGCGCCGGATGAACCAGCGGATCACCGCGGCCGTCGCCGCGCCGCCACGGGCAGCGGCGGCACGGCCGACCAGCACGGTGAGTGCGCGTTTGGGCAGCAGGTACTGCAGCGGGACAGCGAGGCGGTTGAACATGCCCGAGGCAGTGTATCGACGGCGCTCGAGTCAACGCGCCGCGCGTCGGCCGGGCAGCTGCGGCATGCGCTATGGCGCTCGGCCGCGCACCAGTCCGCGCAGCCAGTCGGCGTCTTGCGCCAGCTCGAGCGCGGCGCGCAGCGCAGGCGTCGCGCGCGCGCTGGCCGCCGTCATGAAGCCGATCGGCGTGCGGACGACGGGCTCGACCAGCGGGTGCACGCGCAACGGCGTCAAGCCCTTGGCCACCTCGAGCAGCGCGCCCGGCAGCACGGCAGCCAGCGTGGCGTCGGCCAGCGCCGACACCAGCGCGAGCACCGAGTTGGTTTCCAGCGCCGGGCGTGGCTGGGCACCGGCGCCTCGCATCGCGTGCTCGACGATCGCGCGGTTGTGCATGTCGGGTGTGAGCATGGCCAACGGCAGCGCGGTCGCCTCGCCCCAGGGGATTGCGGCGCCGTCGGAAGGCTCGGCCGGGTCGCGCCGCTGCACCAGGTAGTAGCCCTCCTCGTACTGCGGCCAGATCTGCAGTGCGCGTGCCTTCACCTGTTCGCGACCGATGTAGCCGAGCGCCATGTCGAGCGACAGGTTCTCCAGGCCGATCTCGATCTCCGGCGAACTCAGCGTGCGCACCACCGGCTCGACGCCGACGTGCAGGGCGCGCAGCCGCGCGGCAAAGCGCCCGGCCACCGGCAACGCGGTGGGGATCGCGCCGATCTGCAGCGCGCCGCGCGGCACATCGACCCGGCTGTGCAGCTCCTGGCGCAGCGATTCGGCCTCGCGCAGCAGCCGGTGCGCGTGCGCCAGCACGATCTCGCCCTCGGCCGTCAGCCCTTCGTACACGCGTGCCCGCCGCACCACCGGCACGCCGAGTTCCTGCTCGAGCGCACGGATGGCGTTGGACAGCGCCGGCTGCGTGATGCGGCAGGCCTGCGCGGCGCGGCCGAAGTGGCGGTGTTGCTCGAGCGCGGTGAGGTAGCGCAGCGCCTCGAGCAGGTTCATGCCGACGCGGCGCCGGGCCGCCCGAAGCCGGGCCAGCCCCCTCGGAGGGCAGCGACATCCGAAGGTTGCGGCGCGGGCTCACATCGCGCAGCGATGTGAAGGCGCGAAGCGCCGGCCGCAGCCAACGAAGCGAGCGTGGGGGCCACAGGGACGGTCTTCAGGTGTTCTTGCTGACCGTGATGGTGGGGAACTTGGCACTGAAGTCGCGCGCCTTGGCGGCGATCGCCACGGCGACGCGGCGCGCCACCTGCTTGTAGATGCGCGCGATCTCGCCGTCGGGGTCGGCCACCACCGTGGGGTGGCCGGAGTCGGTCTGCTCGCGGATCGAAAGGTTCAGCGGCAGCGCACCGAGGTAGTCGACCTTGTACTGCTCGGCCATCCGCTTGCCGCCGTCGGCGCCGAAGATGTGCTCGGCGTGGCCGCAGTTCGGGCACACGTACACGCTCATGTTCTCGACGATGCCCAGGATCGGCACGTTGACCTTCTCGAACATCGTCAGGCCCTTCTTGGCGTCGAGCAGCGCGATGTCCTGCGGCGTGGTGACGATCACCACCCCGGTGAGCGGCACGCGCTGCGACAGCGTGAGCGCGATGTCGCCGGTGCCCGGCGGCATGTCGACCAGCAGGTAGTCGAGGTCGCCCCAGTTCGTCTGGCGCAGCAGCTGGTCCAGCGCCTGGGTGACCATCGGACCGCGCCAGATCATCGCCTGGTCGGGCTCGACCATGAAGCCGATCGACATCACGCGGACGCCGTAGTTGACGAGCGGCTCGATCGTCTTGCCGTCAGCGCTCTCGGGCCGGCCGCTGAGGCCCATCATCATCGGCTGGCTGGGACCGTAGATGTCGGCATCGAGGATGCCGACCTGGGCGCCTTCGGCGGCCAGCGCCAGCGCCAGATTGGTGGTGGTGGTGCTCTTGCCGACGCCGCCCTTGCCGGAGGCCACCGCGACGATGTTCTTCACGCCGGGCAGCAGCGCCACGCCGCGCTGCACCGCGTGCGCAACCACCTTGCTCTGCAGCGTGACGCTGACGTTGACCACGCCGGGCACGCCGCGCGCCGTGGCCACCAGCTCGGCGCGCAACGCAGGGATCTGGCTGGCCGCGGGATAGCCGAGTTCGACGTCGAACGCGACATCGCCGCGGTCGATGCGCAGGTTTTTCAACTGCCGCGTGGAGACGAAATCCTTGCCGGTGTTCGGATCGACGACACCTTTGAGGGCGTCAAGCAGGGCCGCTTCGGTGGGGGTGACCATGGATGGAATGAGTGAACGATCGGCGGGCAGTCTAGCGGACGCGCACGGCGGGCAATGTCCGTGCGGCCAGGGGGGCTACTTGCGCAGCACCTCGACGCGGCTGACCACGCCGCGCGCCAGCGGTTGCAGGGTCGCCTCCGACAGGCGCGCGTCGGCATCGGCGTCGCCGCGCAGGTGCGCCTCCAGAAAGAGCAGCGTCGCGGCGCGCACGACGGGCTGCACGTCGGAGCGCGAACGCGACGGCAGGTTGGTGCGCCGCGACCCGCTGGCATCCGAGAACGCTGCGTGATCGGCGCTGGCCAACCAGACGAACACCTTGGCACCGACCGGCTCGAGCTCGAAGAAGCGGCGACGGTTGGCCGGCGTGGCGCCCTGCTGCTCGTCGCGCGAGCCGCTGATGCCGAGCACCGGTCGATCGATGGTGGCAAAGCTGCCGTCGAGAAAATACGGCTCCCCGGGACCCGGCGGCGACAGCGCCACGCAGGCCTTGACGCGCGAATCGCGCAGGTCGGGCCCGAGGCCGTGTCCCGGCTCGACGCGCGGCTCGAGCCAGTCGAGTGCAGGGCGCGCGCCGCACACGGCCAGCACCGTGTAGGCCCCGAACGAATGCCCCATGGCAGCGACGCGGCTCATGTCGAACGCGCCCTTGAGCGCGGGGTGCGACTCGTTCCACGCCTGGGCCTGGTCGAGCGCGAACGCGACGTCGCGCGGACGACCGAGCACTTCGGACGCATCGCGCGTCATCGCGCGCAGGTTGGCCCCGAACCGCATGCCGCGACGCAAGCGGTCGGTGTTGCTCGCCGGATGCTCGAGCGCCAGCACCGCGTAGCCGTGGCTGGCCAGGTGGCGGGCCTGCGCATAGTTGGCATCCCAGTTGCCGCCGCCGCCGTGCGACAGCACCACCACGGGGAAAGGGCCGCTCCACTGCGGCACGTGCACCTTGATCGGCACCCGCCGGCCGCCGCGCGCGGGGTCGACCAGGTCCGGAAATTCGATCGTGCGCGTGGTCAGCGGCCCGTCGAGCTGCGGCTGCATCAGCGGCGTGGCCGCGTCGGCGGGGCCGGCGGACAGCACCGCGGCGGCGAGCGCGACACCCGCGGCACGGCGCGCGGCATCGACCGCTCGGAGGCAACGCATCGTGTCAGCCCTGCAGCAGCTTGTAGAAATCGGGCGTGGCCATCGTGCGCTCGAGATAGTCGAAGCGGCCGTGCGTCTGCACCTCGCGTGCGGCATCGGCCAGCGCGGTCATCGCGCAACGGTACAACGACGTGGCCAGACTGATGCGCTTGACGCCGGCGGCCTGCAGTTGCGCCACCGAGAACGACTTGCCGCGGATGCCGGCCATGAAGTTGAACGGCTTGCGCAACGCGGCGCAGACGCGATGCACCGCGGCGAGATCGGGCAGCCCAGGCGCCATCAGCACGTCGGCGCCGGCACGCTCGAATGCCTGCAGCCGCGCAATCGTGTCGTCGAGGTCGGGGTTGCCGCGCAGGAAGTTCTCGCAGCGCGCGGTCAGCGTGAATGGCCAAGGCAGCGCGCGCGCCGCCTGCACCGCCGCTTCGATGCGCTGCACCGCTTGCGGCAGCGGGTACAGCGGCTGCGCGGCATCGCCGCTGAAGTCCTCGATCGAGCCGCCGACCAGCCCGGCGTCGGTGGCGCGGCGGATCGTCTCGGCCACCGCGGCCGCGTCATGACCGTAGCCGTTCTCGAGGTCGCCCGACACCGGCAGGTCGCAAGCCCCCGCCACCGCGCGCGCGCCGGCCATCGCGTCGTCGCGCGAGACCGCACCGTCGCGCCGACCCAGCACGCCGGCGGTGGCGCCGCTGGAGGTGGCCAGCGCGACGAACCCCGCGCTGGCCAACACGCGCGCCGAGCCGGCATCCCATGCATTGCCGATCAGGAACGTGCCGTCCGCTTCGTGCAGCGCACGGAAACGTGCCGCCTTGTCCGCCTGGTTCATCGGTCTGCCCTCCTCACCTGCCAACCGCGACGCCTGCCAGCGGCGACACGGCAAGACATCGCACTGTCGACGGCACCGCAGCGCCAGTGCGCACTGTATGCGCTGACACGGTCGTATCGGCTGTGACGACCGGCGCGGGTTCGCCCGCAGCGCTGTGAAACGGGCGGTGAGCCGATCGCCAACAAGTTCTCGCCGCCGCCGCTTTCCCCGCGGACGCGGGGCAGCGCGGCACGCGCCGGGTGACTACGCTGTCGGCAGTCCATCGCTCGGGGTCGCTGGGCATGCGCGGCCGTTTAGGCGCGCGGCGCGCGGCGTGTTCATGCTGAAGGTTCTGTTCTCGCGTTTGCGCTCGTGGTCGGGCGGCTGGCTCCGCGGCCCGAAACCCGAGGCCGTCGATTGGTCGCGCACCCGCGCTCCGCTGGTGGACGACGACCGGGTGATGTTGAGCCACACGCACGCATGGTTGCGCGGCATCCCCAACGGCCTGCACCCCAAGCAACTGTGCCGCCACTACCCGCGGGTCGCGAACCGCATCGCCAGCCATTGGAGCGACGTGCAGGCGACCGATCGCCTGCTGATGGACTTGATGGTCGATCGTCGCGGCAATCGCATGGGCTTCCCGCCGCGCATCCGCCAGGAGATCGAGCGGCTGTACGGTCTGCACGCCAAGCGCATGACACCTCTTCTGCGTGGCCGCCCAGGCGCTGCGACCTCGGCGCGGCCGCTGGCGGCACGCGCGCCGGTGGGGCGCACTGCAACGGAACCACGCCGGGTTCGCGTGGCCACGCCGGTCGCGGTGTCGTCGATCAAGCGCTGACCCAGCGCGGGGGGATGCGTTGGCCGGGGAGCACCTCGTAGGGGTCGCCCCAGCCGGGTAGCGCACGCAACCGCTGCACCCAGGCGTGGATGTGCGGGTGGCTGCGCGCGACGTCGATGCCGCTCTCGTCGGCCGGGTAGAAAAGGTAACCCGACAGCGAGAAATCGGCGATCGTCGGCGCGTCGCCGACCAGCCAGTCGCGCGTGGCCAGGTGCTTGTCGACGATGCCGTAGGCGCCGTCGATGCGCGACTTGAGAAACGCCAGCACTGCCGGATCGGGCGCCACCGGCCCGAACGCGCGCATGAAGCGATAGGTCGCGAAATAGCTGGTGAACTTGTGGTTGTCGAACAGCAGCCAGCGCAGCACCTCTCGCTGTTCGCCTTCGTCGCGACCGCCGAAGCGGCCGGTCTTGCGCGCCAGGTGCGTCAGGATCACGCCCGACTGCGTCAGCCGCAGTGGCCCGTCGTCGAGCACCGGCGCTTCGCCCATCGCGTTGGTCTGTGCGCGCCAGGCGGCATCGCGCGTCTGGCCGTGCATGAAGTCGACCAACACGTCCTCGTAAGGCAACCCCATCGCGCGCAGCCCGAACGCCGCCTTGAAGGTGTTGCCCGACTGGCAGAAGCCGTGCAGCCGCAGAGCGCTGGCGCTCACGCCAGATCCTTCTGCCGCTCGATGATGCGCGAGGCGATGCCGTACTTGATGGCCTCTTCGGCATTCATCCAGAAGTCGCGCTCCATGTCGGTGAGCACGGTGGCCAGCGGCTTGCCGGTCTGCGTGGCGATCACCTTGGCGATGCGCTCGCGCGTGCGCAGGATCTCCTTGGCCTGGATCGCGATGTCGGTGGCCTGGCCGCCGGCGCCGCCGGCCGGCTGGTGGATCATGAAGCGCGTGTTGGGCAGGCAGACGCGTCGCTCCTTGGGCGGCGCCAGGAAGATGTGGCAGCCGGCACTGGCGACCCAGCCCGACCCCACCGTGGTGACCGGCGCACGGACGAAGCGGATCATGTCGTGGATCGCGTCGCCGGATTCGACGTGGCCGCCCGGCGACGACACCAGCATCGTGATCGGCGCGTCGGATTCCTCCGACAGCGCGAGCAGCCGGCGACAGGTGGCCAGCGCCAGCTTGTCGTCGATCTCGCCGAACACCAGCACGTAGCGCGACTGGAACGCCAGCCGCTCCTCGACCGGGCTGTTGCGCTCGGCGCTCGCCGCTTCGGGGTTGGCCTGGGACAGGATGTTCATGCACGGACTCCGTGGTTTCATCGTGGTTGCGGTGCGGCGTCGGGCTCGCACGACTGCACGATCCAGTCGCCGTACGGCGCGTAGACCGCGTCGAACGCGAGCGCGTGGATCGCCGGCAGTTCGTAGTCGTGCAGTTCGCGGATCGCCTGTTCCACCTGCGCATA
>DATIFD010000465.1:0-2803 GCA_035455385.1 Burkholderiaceae bacterium | reverse complement strand
GCAACGCGGACGAACAGACTCTTCATGAAAGCACTCCTTACACGCTGGTGATCTCGCCAGAGCACTGTAGGCAGCCGATGTGACAGGCCCGTGACAGGCGATGGCTGGCCGAAGGCCGTCATGCCGTCGTCATCGTCGCGTCACCAAACCGTCACATCGGAACGCCGCCGCCTGGGACAACCCTTGAGCAATCTCAAGCGGGTTCACGGTGCGGTCAAAAATCCGTCATCAGGACAAGGCACACTCCGGGCGGTGAAGCCGCCAGCGCCAGCGCCGTCCTCTTCACTGCTGCATCGCGACCTGGGCGCCCTTGCGTTCAATGCACGGGTGCTCGACATGGCCCGTCAGCCCGAAGTGCCCCTGCTGGAGCGCCTGCGCTACCTGTGCATCGTCTCGTCCAACCTCGACGAGTTCTTCGAGATCCGGGTGCCCGACACGCTCGAAGAGGTGCGCCTGGCCAACCCGGGCAATGCACAGGCGGTCAGCGCAGCGGCGATGCGCGACATCTCGCTGGCGGCGCACGCGCTGGTCGACGAACAGTACACGCTGTACAACGACCACCTCAGCGCCGACCTGAAGAAGGCCGGGCTGCAGATCCTGTCGCACGGTGAGCGCAATGCGGCGCAGCGGCGCTGGGTGGCCGCCTTCTTCGCCCGCGAGGTGCGGCCCCTTCTGGTCCCGCTGAGCCTCGACCCGGCGCATCCGTTCCCCCAGGTGGCCAACAAGTCGCTGCACTTCATCGTGCGGCTGCGCGGGCGCGATGCCTTCGGGCGGCAGAACGACATCGCGATCGTGCGCGTGCCGCGGGCGCTGCCGCGGGTGATCAAGCTGCCCGACGAGCTGACGGGGCGCCGCCAGGGCTTCGTGCTTCTGTCCAGTGTGTTGCGCGCCAGTCTGCACGAGCTGTTTCCCGGGCGCGAGGTCAACGGCTTCTCGCAGTTCCGCGTGACGCGGGACTCGGACCTGGCGGTGGACGAGCTGGAAGTCACCAACCTTCGCCAGGCGCTGCGACTGGAACTCACGCAACGCCAGTTCGGGCGGCCGGTCCGGTTGGAGGTCGCCACGTCGTGCCCGGAGCCGCTGGCCAACTTCCTGCTCGAGCAGTTCCAGCTGACCGAACAGGCGCTGTACCGCGTCGACGGCCCGGTCAACCTGGTGCGGCTCGCACAGTTGATCGACCTCGTGCCCACGCGCTCGCTGCACTACCCGGCGCACACGCCGGCGTGGCCGGTCAGCGTGCCGCGCGAAGGCTCGATGTTCGAGCGGCTGCGCCAGGGCGACGTCTTGCTGCACCATCCGTTCGAGTCGTTCGATCCGGTCGAGGCGTTGCTGCGTGAGGCGGTGCACGACCCGCAGGTGCTCTCGATCCAGCAGACCATCTACCGCACCAGCGCCGACTCGGCGCTGATGGAGCTGCTGCTGGAAGCAACGCAGCGCGGCAAGGAAGTGATGGTGGTGGTCGAGCTGAAGGCGCGCTTCGACGAAGAAGCCAACATCAACTGGGCCGAGCGCCTCGAAGCGCTGGGCGCACAGGTGGTGTACGGCATCGTCGGCCTGAAGACGCACGCCAAGATGCTGTTGATCACGCGTCGCGAAGGCCGCCAGCTGCGCCGCTATGGACACCTGTCCACCGGCAACTACAACCCGCGCACGGCCCGCCTGTACACCGACATCGGCCACCTCACGGCGAATGCACGCATCACGGGCGACATGGCACAGGTGTTCCAGCATCTGGCCAGCCAGCACCGCATCAGCGGGCTGAAGGCGCTGATCGTCGCCCCGTTCGCGTTGCACGAGCGCATGATGGCGCACGTGCAGGCCGCCGCCGCCGCAGCGCGCGCCGGCAAGGCCGCGCGCATCGTGCTGAAGATGAACGCGCTGACCGACGAAGCGCTGGCGCTCGCACTGGCGCAGGCCGGTCACGCGGGGGTCCACGTCGATCTCATCGTGCGGGGGCCGTGCGTCGTGCCGGCGGGACGCCCCGGCTTCTCCGACAATGTGCGCGTGCGCTCGATCATCGGCCGCTTCCTCGAGCACTCGCGGGTGTTCTACTTCCGCGTCGGCGAAGACGAGACGCTGTACCTGTCGAGCGCTGACTGGATGGGCCGCAACATGTTTCGTCGCATCGAACTCGCGTGGCCGGTGGACGATCCCGCCCTGCGGCAGCGGCTGATCGACGAAACCCTCACCGCCTACCTGCACGACGGGCGCGACGCCTGGCAGATGATGCCCGACGGCCACTACGAGCGCGTGTCACGGCTGCGCGGCAAGCCGGGGCGCTCGGCGCAGCGCGCGCTGAGCGAGCGCTATGGCGGTCAACCGGGCTAGAGCGAGATGGATCTGATCCTGTGGCGCCATGCCGATGCCGAGGATGGCGACGGTGCGCCGGCCGACGACTTGAAGCGCAAGCTCACGCCGCGCGGCGAGCGACAGGCCTCGCGCATCGCCCTGTGGCTGCACCGCCAGATGCCCGATGGTCTGCGCATCCTGGTCAGCCCGGCGGTGCGGGCGCAACGCACGGCGGCCAAGCTCGAACGCCCGTTCACCACCGTGGACTCGATCGGCCCCGGTGCCCGCGCCGAGGACCTGCTGGCCGCCAGCGGCTGGCCCGATGCGCGGCGCACGGTGCTGCTGGTGGGCCACCAGCCGGCACTGGGCGAGCTGGCGTCGCTGTTGCTGACCGGCCGCGAGGCACCCTGGACGATCCGCAAGGGCTCGGTCTGGTGGCTGCGCAACCGCCCGAGCGAGGTGGCCAAGGATGGCGACGGTCGCTCGCAGACCTTCGTCGTGTGCGTGCAGTCAC
>DATIFD010000464.1:0-8830 GCA_035455385.1 Burkholderiaceae bacterium | reverse complement strand
CAGGAGCGGCACCGTGCGGCCGAGGCGCGGTTGCACGAGCTGCAGGAGCAGATGCCCGCGCTCGACGAACGACGTCGCGCGCAGCACGACGAGGTCAACCGGCAGAGCGCCAAGCAGAGCGACCTGGCCGCGCGCATGGCGGCGCTGCGCGCGCTGCAGGAGAAGATCCAGACCGAGGGCAAGCTCAAGCCCTGGCTGGCGAAGCACGGACTCGACAGCCTGCCGGGCCTGTGGACCCAGGTGCACATCGAGCCCGGTTGGGAGACCGCGCTCGAATCGGCGCTGCGCGAGCGGCTCAACGCGCTGCAGGTCGGCCGCATCGACACGCTGCGCGCTTTCGCGGCCGATCCGCCACCGGCGCGGCTGGCCTTCTACACGCTGCCGCAGGCCGCGACGCCCGACACCCACCGCACGCTGCCGCGACTGGCGGATCTGCTGCGCCTGGGCGATGCCGGCCTGCAGGCGCTGTTCAGCGATTGGCTCGAAGGCGTGTACACGGCCGCGAGCCTCGACGACGCGCTGGCGCAGCGCGGCAAGCTGACCCATGGCGAAGTGATCCTCACGCGCGAGGGTCACGCCGTCAGCGCGCACGCGGTGGCCTTTCATGCCCCCGATTCCGAGCAGGACGGCCTGCTCGCCCGGGCGCAGGAGATCGAGAACCTCGAGCGCCAGCTGCGCGCGCAGGCCCTGATCGCCGAGGAGGCCAGGAGTGCGCTGGTGCGGCTGGAGGCCACCTACACCGACGCCGGCCAGCGGCAGGTGGCACTGCGCCGCGAAGCGATGGAGACCCAGGCCGGCGCCCATCAGGCGCAGGTGGAGCTGCTGCGCCTGACGCAACACGCCGAGGCGACGACGACGCGGCGGTCGCAGCTCGATGCCGAACTGGCCGAGATCGACAGCCAGCTGCGCACACTGGGCGAAAGACAAGGCGGCAGCCAGAGCGCGTTCGAACAGCTCGATCTGCAACTGGCCGACGCGCAGCAGCGGCACGCCGACCTCGAAGAGGCGACGATGACCGCCGAGCGTGAACTGGGCGATGCGCGCGAGGCGTTGCGCGCGCTCGAACGCCAGGCCCAGGAGGCGCAGTTCGAAGCGCGCACGTTGACGGCGCGCCGCGCCGAACTGCAGCGTGCGCTGGAGACCGCGGCCGAGCAGGGGGCCAACAACCAGCGTGCCGGCGAGCAGCTGACGCTCGAGCTCGCGGCACTCGACGACAGCGCGGCGCAGGCGGGCCTGCACACGGCGCTGGCTGTCAAGCTCGACCGCGAGCAGCTGCTGGCGGCGCGGCGCAGTGAGTACGACGACCTCAGCGCCAAATTGAAGGCGCACGACGAGCAACGCCTCGCCATCGAGCACAGCCTGGAGCCACTGCGCGAGCGCATCACCAGGCTGCAGCTGGAGGAGCAGGCCGCGCAGCTCGGCGGTGCCCAGTACCTGGAGCAGCTGCAGCAGGCACAGGTCGACCTCGACGCCTTGGCCGAATCGATCGCGGGCGGCGGTGTGCGGCTGTCGGGCCTGCAGTCGGAGATCGAGCGCCTCGGCCGCGAAGTGGCCGCTCTCGGTGCGGTCAACCTGGCCGCGCTCGAGGAGCTGACCAGCTCGCGCGAGCGCAAGCAGTTCCTCGATGCGCAGAACGCCGATCTGCAGGAGGCCATCGGCACGCTGGAAGACGCGATCCGCAAGATCGACCTCGAGACGCGCGAGCTTCTGCAGATGACTTTCGACCAGGTCAACGAGCACTTCGGCCGCATGTTCCCCACGCTGTTCGGCGGCGGCAACGCGCGGCTGGTGATGACCGGCGACGAGATCCTCGATGCCGGCGTGCAGGTGATGGCGCAGCCGCCGGGCAAGCGCAACTCGACGATCCACCTGCTGTCCGGCGGCGAGAAGGCGCTGACCGCGATTGCGCTGGTGTTCGCGATCTTCCAGCTCAACCCGGCACCGTTCTGTCTGCTGGACGAGGTGGACGCCCCGCTGGACGATGCCAACACCGAGCGCTATTGCGCGCTGGTCAGCGAGATGAGCCGGCAGACGCAGTTCCTCTACATCTCGCACAACAAGATCGCGATGGAGATGGCCGAGCAGTTGATCGGCGTCACGATGCAGGAGCAGGGTGTCTCGCGCGTGGTGGCGGTCGACATGGATGCCGCGGTCAGCCTGGCCGAGGCAGCCTGACGATGGTGCGACGGCGCGTGCTCCACGGCGCGGGACCGACGCGACGCGAGGCGGATCGGTGACACTGACCGCGGCGTTGGCCATCGTCGCCGGTCTGGTGCTGGCCGCGGTGGTGGCGCACGGGGCATGGAATGCGCGGCGCGCCGGCCCGCGGCAGCCGCAGACGATGCAGCCGGTGGAACGTGCCGAGCCGACGTTCAGCGCACCCGTGTTGCCCGAGGTGCGCGATCCGCCCGTGCTGGCCGCTGCCGGCGCCGCGTCGGCGCGTCAGGGGCCGCGCATCGATGCGCTGATCGACGCCATCGTGCCGATGCGGCTGGAATCGCCGGTCAGCGGCGAGTTCGTGCTGGCGCATGCGCCATCGACCCGGCGCGCCGGCAGCAAGCCGTTTCTGATCGAAGGCCTCGACGCCGATTCCGGCGACTGGGAGCCGGTTGCGCTCGGGCGCCGCTACAGCGAGCTGCAGGCCGGTGTGCAGCTGGCCAACCGCAGCGGCGCGCTCAACGAGATCGAGTATTCGGAGTTTGCGCAGCTGATGCAGGGCTTCGCGGAGAGCGCCGGCGCATTGATCGAGCTGCCCGACATGCTCGAAGTGGCGGCACGCGCGAAAGAGCTGGATGCCTTTGCCGGCCAGCACGACGCGCAGCTGACGGTCAACCTGCGCGCCAGCGACGTCGCGTGGTCGCCCGGCTACCTGCAGCAGGTCGCCGCGCGCCACGGGTTCGTGCCGGGCGCGGTGTCCGGACGGCTCGTGCTGCCGTCGGGCGAAGACCACCATCCGTTGCTGACGCTGAGCTTCGACGCACGCGCCGCGCTGGCCGACGAGCCCGAGATGGCCGCGGTGCGCGAGGCAACGCTGTCGCTCGACGTGCCGCAGACGCCGGAGTCGGCCGATCCGTTCGCGGCCTGGCAGGAGGCCGCTCGCAAGCTGGCCGACGACCTCGGCGCCACGCTGGTCGACGACCAGGGTCACGCCGTGACGTTGCATGCCTTCAATGCGATCGGCCAGGAGCTGAAGCAGATGTACCGCGAGCTCGAGGCACGCGACCTGGCCGCGGGGTCGGCCTCGGCGCGGCGGCTGTTCAGCTAGCGTCGGCACCCGTGCGCGCAACGCGACCGCGACGTGCGGGGCGCGGCGTCAGCGGTGGTTGCGCATCAGCACGAACTCCTCGGCCACGGTCGGGTGTACGGCCAGCGTGGCGTCGAACTGCGCCTTGGTCGCGCCAGCCGTCAGCGCGACCGCCAGGCTCTGCACGATTTCCGCGGCGTCGTCGCCGAGCATGTGGACGGCGCGCACGCGGTCGTCGGCATCGTCGACCAGCAGCTTCATGTAGCAGCGCTCGCTGCGCCCGGTGAAGGCGTGCCGCATCGGCCTGAAGTCGGCCTCGTACACGCGCAACTTCACGCCCGCGGCGATCAGCTCGCGCTCGGTCGGCCCGATGGTGCCGATCGGCGGCAGCGTGAACACGGCCGTCGCGACACGGTCGAGGGCGGGCTGCGGGCCGCCAGGGCCGAACAGCCGGTCGGCCACCGCGCGGCCCTCGGCGATCGCCACCGGCGTCAGGTTCTTGCGGTTGGTGACGTCGCCAATCGCGTGCACGTGCGGCACGGTGGTGCGGCAGGCCGCGTCGACCTTGACCGCGTGCTTGCCGTCGGTGGCGATGCCGGCTGCGTCGAGGCCAAGGTCGGCCGTGTTCGGGCGCCGACCGGTGGCGTTGAGCAGCCACGGCACGTCGAGCGAATCGCCGCCGGGCAGCGTGAGCCGCCAGGCGCCGGCACTGCCGTCGATGCGGGTGGGCGCCTGACCGGGTTTGAGCATCACACCGGCATCGGCCAGTGCCGTGGCCAGCCGTGTGCGCAAATCGTCGTCGAAGCCGCGCAGCGGCAGATGGTCGCGGTACAGCAGCGTGACCGGCACACCCAGGCGGGCCAGCATCGAGGCGAACTCCACGCCGATGTAGCCGCCACCGACGATGGCGGCGCAACGCGGCAGTGCAGTCAGGTCAAGCAGGTCGTCCGAGGTCGGGCATGCCGAGATGCCGTCGATGCTGTCGCGCACCGGTGACGCGCCGGTGGCGATGATCAGCTGCCGTGCGCTCAAGCGTCGGTCGGCGACCTGGACACTGTACGCGTCGACGAATCGCGCTCGGCCCGGCACCAGCTCGACGCCGGCTTGCGCGAGCATGCTGCGATAGACGCCTTCCAGACGCGCCGTCTCGGCGGCCTTGGCCGCCTGCCACGCGGCCATCTCGAACCTGGCCGCCCCGGCCGGCAGCTGCCATCCGTAGGCCGCGGCCTCGGCGATGGCGTCGCCGTAGTGGGCGGCGTACATCAGCAGCTTCTTCGGCACGCAGCCGCGCAGCACGCAGGTGCCCCCGACGCGGCCCGCCTCGACGATCGCCACCTTGGCGCCGTGCAGCGCCGCGCGCCGGGCAGCGGCCACGCCGCCGGAGCCGGCACCCAACACGAGGAGGTCGAAGTCGTGGCCCATGCATCGCTCCCGCCAAATCGCATCTGTCGTGCCAATGGCCGCAGCCTGACAGCGTGGCAGACCCGGTTGTACGGGAAGTCGGCCGACCCTGCTCGGGCGATGCCGGAGAATCGGCGCATGGCCTCCGCCACGAAAGCCATCCGCGACCGGGCCGCGCAGTTGCGCGAGCTGCTGCACCATCATGCGCACGCGTACTACGTGCTCGACACACCCGAGGTCCCGGACGCCGAGTACGACCGGATGTTCCAGGAGCTGCAGGCGATCGAGGCCGCGCATCCCGAACTGCGCACCGCGGACTCGCCGACGCAACGGGTGCTCGGCGCGGTGCTCGAGGGGCTGGCGCCGGTGACGCATGCCGTGCCGATGCTGTCGATCGAGACCGAGACCGACACCACGGCCGCCGGTGCGCGCAAGTTCGACGCTCGCGTGCGCTCTCAGCTGGAGCTGCCCGACGACGCGCCGCCGGTGGCGTACCTGGCCGAGCTCAAGTTCGACGGGCTGGCGATCAACCTGCGCTACGAGCACGGCGTGCTGGTGCAGGCCGCCACGCGGGGCGACGGCGAGACCGGTGAGGACGTGACGCACAACGCGCGCACGATCGGCCAGATCCCGCTGCGCCTCGACGGCGTGAGCGCGCCGGTGCTCGAGGTGCGTGGCGAGGTCTACATCCGGCGCGACGACTTCGAGAAGCTCAACGAGCGTCAGCGCGTGCTGATCGCCGCCGGGGCGAAGAACGAGAAGACCTTCGTCAATCCGCGCAACGCCGCCGCCGGCGCGGTGCGTCAGCTCGACTCGTCGATGGCGGCCAAGCGCCCGCTGAGCTTCTTCGCCTATGGCCTCGGTGACGTTCGGGGCTGGACGATTCCGCCCACGCAGGAGCAGCTGCTCAGGGCATTGGAGGCGATGGGCCAGCCGGTCAGCGCCGAGTATCGCCTCGTGCACGGCGCCGACGGCCTGGTGGCCTACCACGCCGCGATCGCCGCCAAGCGCGATGCGTTGCCGTTCGACATCGACGGCGTGGTCTACAAGGTCAACGAGCGGGCGCAACAATTGCGCCTGGGCTTCAAGACGCGCGAGCCGCGGTGGGCGGTGGCGCACAAGTTCCCGGCGCAGGAGCAGATGACCCGCCTGCTCGACATCGACATCCAGGTCGGCCGCACCGGCAAGCTGACGCCGGTGGCCAAGCTCGAGCCGGTGTTCGTCGGCGGCACGACCGTGAGCAACGCGACGCTGCACAACGAGGACGAAGCGCGCCGCAAGGACGTGCGCATCGGCGACACGGTGATCGTGCGCCGCGCCGGCGACGTGATCCCCGAGGTGGTGGCGGTGGTCGCCGATCGCCGGCCGGCGCATGCCGGCCCTCCGTTCGACCTAAAGGCGAAGCTGCACGGCCGCTGCCCGGTGTGCGGCAGCGCGATCGCGCGCGAGGAAGGCGAGGCCGACTGGCGCTGCACCGGCGGGCTGTTCTGCCCGGCGCAGCGCAAACAGGCGATCCTGCACTTTGCGCAACGCCGCGCGCTCGACATCGAAGGACTGGGCGACAAGCTGGTCGACCAGCTGGTCGACAGCGGCGTCGTGCGCGCGTTGCCCGATCTGTACAAGCTCGGCGTCGCCAAGCTGGCGGCTCTCGAGCGCATGGGCGACAAGAGTGCCGCCAACCTGATCGATGCACTGCACAAGAGCAAGCGCACGACGCTCCAGCGCTTTCTCTACGGGCTGGGCATCCGGCACGTGGGCGAGTCGACGGCACGCGACCTGGCCGCCCACTTCGGAGCGCTCGACCGCATCGTCGACGCGAGCGTCGACGAGCTGCTCGAGGTGCCCGACGTCGGTCCGATCGTGGCCCAAAGCATCCGCGTGTTCTTCGACCAGCCGCACAACCGCGAGGTGGTCGAGCAACTGCGCGCTGCCGGCGTGCTCTGGGACGAGCACGCCGGCGCGCGTGCCGACGCCGCACCGAAGCCGCTGGCCGGCAAGACCTTCGTGCTGACCGGCACGCTGCCCACCTGGGGGCGCGACGAGGCGAAGGCGTTGATCGAGGCGGCCGGCGGCAAGGTCACCGGATCGGTGTCGAAGAAGACCGACTTCGTCGTCGCCGGCGCCGAGCCGGGCAGCAAGCTCGACAGGGCGCGCGAACTCGGCGTGGCGGTACTCGACGAGGACGGGCTGCGGGCGCTGCTGCCGCAGTGACCGCGCGGCGGACCGGCTGCGGATAATGCGACGACGACGATCACCCGGCACGCATCCATGGCCGTTCGCGAGATCCTGAAGATGGGCGACCCGCGACTGCTGCGCATCGCGCAGCCGGTGCGCGACTTCGGCTCGCCGGCGCTGCGCGCGCTGATCGACGACATGTTCGACACCATGGTCGCCGCGCGCGGCGTCGGGCTGGCGGCGCCGCAGATCGGCGAAGACCTGCAACTCGTGGTCTTCGGCTTCGAGCACAACGAGCGATACCCCGATGCGCCGGCGGTGCCGATGACCGTGCTGCTCAATCCGGTGGTCACGCCGTTGACCGACGCGATCGACGAGGGCTGGGAAGGCTGCCTCTCGGTGCCGGGCCTGCGCGGCGTCGTGCCGCGCTACACGCGCATCCGCTACACCGGGGTCGACCCCGACGGCCGACCGATCGATCGCGAGGCCGAGGGTTTTCATGCGCGGGTGGTGCAGCACGAGTGCGATCACCTGATCGGCCGGCTGTATCCGACGCGCATGCGCGATCTCACGAAGCTGGGCTTCACCAGCGTGCTGTTCCCGGATCTGCAGGACGCCGGCGACGACTGACGCCGGCGAACGGGGTGTGTGCGATGAACTGGTGTGCGGATGCCGTATCCAACCGCAACCGCGGCTTCACGCTTCTTGACGTATCGGCTGCGCCGGGCGGTCAGCGCGGCGGGCGTCGACCGCGTTGAGGACTCCATGGCACCGACCACGATCCCCCGCCGCCGCCTCTGGTCCGCCGGTCATCTGACCGCTTTTTTGGCGCGCTTGCTTCTGGGTGCGATGTCGGTCGTCGCGTCCGCGTGGGCGGCCGACGATCCGCCGGGTCGCGTCGGCCGCGTCACCGAAAGCCAGGGCCAGTCGTGGTTCTACGACGCCGCCGCCAACCAATGGACGCCGCTGGAGCGCAACCGCCCGATCAGCACCGGCGATCGCGTGGCCGTCGACGGCGACGGCCGCCTGGAATTGCGCATCGGCTCGACTGCGGTGCGCTTGGCCGGCGGCAGCGAGCTGGAGATCGTCCGCATCGACGACGAGCGCATTGACCTGTATCTGCACGACGGCAGCGTCGCGGTGCGCACACGCTCGCCCGAAGTGGCTCGCGAGGTCGGTGTCGCCAGCGCGGTGGGCCGCTTCTGGCCGCTCGGCCCGGGCCACTTCCGCGTCGACCGCCGCGACGATGCCAACGTGGCCACCGCGTGGATCGGCGATCTGCACTTCGACGCCGACGACAGCGCGCTCGACATTCCGTCCGGTCGCAGCGCCGAGCTGTGGCGTGAGGGCGCCAACAACGCCACCCACTACAGCTGGCAGGGGCCAGAGAGCGACGAGTTCGCCGACTGGACCGCGCGTGCGGACCGCGAAGACGAGCGCGTCGCGGTTCCGGAGTATGTGTCACCGGAGATGACCGGTGCGGAAGACCTCAACCGCTACGGCACCTGGGAGTCGAATCCCGAGTACGGCCCGCTGTGGATCCCGACCACCGTGGTGGCCGGTTGGGCGCCTTACCGCTATGGCCACTGGGTGTTCATGCCGCCGTGGGGCTGGACCTGGGTCGACGACGCGCCGTGGGGCTTCGCGCCTTTTCACTACGGACGCTGGGTCTACTTCGGCAGCCGCTGGTGCTGGGCGCCGGGGGTTCGCGTGGCACGGCCGGTGTACGCGCCGGCCATGGTGGCCTGGGTCAGCACCGTTCCGCCGGGCAGGGCGCCGTGGCCCTACGTGGGTTGGGTGCCGCTGGCGCCGCACGAACCGTACTACCCGCATTACGCCACCGGTGGCAGCTACTGGCGGGCGGTGAACGCGGCGCAGATGAGGCTGTTCCCGCCGGGAACACCGCGCCGCCCGCCGACCAGCCCGGGGCTGTATGCGAACCAGGGCGTCAGCGGCGCGGTGAGCGTGGTGCCCGGCAACGCGCTGGTGCCGCGGCGCCCGGTGGCGCCG
>DATIFD010000463.1:0-10544 GCA_035455385.1 Burkholderiaceae bacterium | reverse complement strand
GACAGGTCCTTTCGCTCGACCGGGCCGAATTTGGTGAAGTCGATCTGCGGCCACGGCAGCAGGCCGGCCAGCCCGCCCCCGGCCGGCGCGCCGGCCGGCGCAGCGGCCTTCTGCGCGCTGGTCTGCACCGCACCGGCCATCACGCCCTTGACGAAGCCCTGCAAGTCCTCGTGCGTGATGCGTCCGTTAGGGCCGCTGCCCTTGACTTCGTCCAGCGGCACGCCGAGCTCCCGCGCGAAGCGTCGCACCGACGGCGACGCATGCGGCAGGTTGCCCTGCGGCGCCGTCGGCTCGTGTGGCGGTAGCGCGGCGGTCGGCGAGGTGCGCGTCGCGGGTGCGGGCTGCGGCGCGCTGGCGGAGGCAGCCGGAGACGGTGCCGGCGCGGCGACGGCTGCCGGTGCAGCGCCGACGGCCTCGACCAGCGCGACCAGCGAGCCCTGCGACACCTTGTCGCCGAGCTTGACCTTGACCTCCTTGATCACGCCGGCCTGCGACGCGGGTATCTCCATCGACGCCTTGTCGCTCTCGACCGTGATGAGGCTCTGCTCGAGCTTGACGGCATCGCCCGGCTTGACGAAGACCTCGATCACCGCGACGTCCTTGAAGTCGCCGATGTCCGGCACTCGCAGCTCGGCCAGTCCGCCGCCCGCGGCTGCAGCCACCGGCGCGGCGGCAGTCGCCGTCGCCGCGGCCACCGGCGCGGCAACCACTGCCGGCTCGGCAGCGGCCGCCTGGCCTTCGGCTTCGAGCACCGCGACCACCGAGCCTTCGCTGACCTTGTCGCCGAGCTTGACCCTGAGCTCCTTGAGCACGCCGGCGGTGCTCGACGGAATCTCCATCGAGGCCTTGTCGCTCTCGACGGTGATCAGGCTCTGCTCGGCCTTGACCGTGTCACCCGGTTTAACGAGCAGTTCGATGACGGCCACATCCTTGAAGTCCCCGATGTCGGGGACGCGCACTTCAACCAATGCCATGGTTGTTGTCTCCGCTCAGCAAGCGTTCTTCTTCAGGCGTACAGCGGGTTGATCTTGTCGGTCTTGATCTGGTAGCGCGCGATCGCGTCACCGACGGTAGAGGCCGGTACCGCGCCCTCTTCGGACAGCGCCTTGAGCGCGGCCACGACGATGTAGTGGCGGTTGACCTCGAAGTGCTCGCGCAGCCTGCTGCGGAAATCGCTGCGGCCGAAGCCGTCGGTGCCGAGCACCTTGTACGTGCGACCCTTCGGCATGAAGGCGCGGATCTGTTCGGCGTAGCTCTTGATGTAGTCGGTCGACGCCACCACCGGTCCGGCGTGCTTGGCGAGCTGTTCGGTGACGAAGGGCACCCGCGGCTTCTCGTTGGGGTGCAGCAGGTTCCAGCGCTCGCAATCCTGGCCGTCGCGGGCGAGTTCGTTGAAGCTCGGGCAACTCCACACGTTGGCCGCGACGCCCCACTCGCTCTCCAGCAGCTCTTTGGCGGCCATCGATTCGCGCAGGATCGTGCCCGAACCGAGCAGATTGACGCGCGGCGTTTTCTTCGCGCCCTCGAGCAGCAGGTACATGCCCTTGATGATCTGCACTTCGGTGCCGGGCTTCAGGCCCGGCATCGGATAGTTCTCGTTGAGCAGCGTCAGATAGTAGAAGACGTTCTCCTGCTTCTCCACCATGCGCTTCAGACCGTGGTGCATGATGACCCCGACCTCGTGCGCGAAGGTGGGGTCGTAGCTGATGCAGTTGGGAATCGTGCTAGCCAGCACATGGCTGTGCCCGTCCTCGTGCTGCAGGCCCTCGCCGTTGAGCGTCGTGCGCCCGGAAGTGCCGCCGAGCAGGAAGCCGCGCGCCTGCATGTCGCCTGCAGCCCAGGCGAGGTCGCCGACGCGCTGCAGGCCGAACATCGAGTAGTAGATGTAGAAGGGGATCATGATGCGGTTGTTCGTCGAATACGACGTCGCCGCCGCGATCCAGCTGCTCATGCCGCCGGCTTCGTTGATGCCCTCCTGCAGGATCTGCCCGGCCTTGTCCTCGCGGTAGTACATCACCTGGTCCTTGTCGACCGGCGTGTACAGCTGACCCGCGGGGTTGTAGATGCCGATCTGACGGAACAGCCCTTCCATGCCGAATGTGCGCGCCTCGTCGACCAGGATCGGCACCGTGCGCGGCCCCAGCTCCTTGTCGCGCAGCAACGCGGTCAGGAAGCGCACGTAGGCCTGCGTGGTCGAGATCTCGCGGCCCTCGGCGGTGGGCTCGAGCACGGCCTTGAAGGCGTCGAGGCCGGGCACCCTCAGCTGTTCGTCGGCCCTGGTGCGCCGGCGCGGCAGGTAGCCCCCGAGCGCCTGGCGACGCTCGTGCAAGTAGCGCATCTCGGGCGTGTCCTCGGCCGGTTTGTAGAACGGGATCTCGGGCAATTTCTCGTCCGGGATCGGCATGTTGAAGCGGTCGCGGAATGCCTTGACGTCCTCGTCGATCAACTTCTTGGTCTGGTGCGCGGTGTTCTTGCCCTCGCCGCTCTTGCCCATGCCGAAGCCCTTGACGGTCTTGATCAGCAGCACGGTGGGCTGGCCCTTGTGGCCGTTGGCGCGGTGGAAGGCGGCATAGACCTTCTGCGGATCGTGGCCACCGCGCTGCAGGCGCCAGATGTCCTCGTCGCTCATCTTGGCCACCATTTCGAGCAGCTTGGGATGGCGGCCGAAGAAGTGCTTGCGCACGTAGGCGCCGTCGTTGGCCTTCATCGCCTGGTAGTCGCCGTCGACGACGTCCATCATCACCTTGCGCAGGATGCCTTCCTTGTCGCGCGCCAGCAGCGGATCCCAATAGCTGCCCCACAGCAGCTTGATCACGTTCCAGCCCGCGCCACGGAACTCGCTCTCGAGCTCCTGGATGATCTTGCCGTTGCCGCGCACCGGACCGTCCAGCCGCTGCAGGTTGCAGTTGATGACGAAGATCAGGTTGTCCAGCCTCTCGCGCGCCGCCAGGCCGATGGCGCCCAGCGACTCGGGCTCGTCCATCTCGCCATCGCCGCAGAACACCCAGACCTTGCGGTTCTCGGTGTTGGCGATGCCTCGGGCATGCAGGTACTTGAGAAACCGCGCCTGATAGATCGCCATCAGCGGGCCGAGGCCCATCGACACGGTGGGGAACTGCCAGAACTCCGGCATCAGCTTCGGATGCGGGTAGCTCGAGATGCCCTTGCCGTCGACCTCGCGGCGGAAGTTGAGCAGCTGCTCTTCGGAGATGCGGCCTTCCATGTAGGCCCGCGCATAGATGCCGGGCGAGCTGTGGCCCTGGATGTAGAGCAGGTCGCCGCCGTGGTCCTTGGTCTCGGCATGCCAGAAGTGGTTGAAGCCGGTGCCGAACATCGTGGCCAGCGACGCGAACGACGAAATGTGTCCGCCGAGGTCACCGCCGTCGGCCGGGTGCAGGCGATTGGCCTTGACCACCATCGCCATCGCGTTCCAGCGCATGTAGGTGCGCAGGCGCTCCTCGATCTCGATGTTGCCGGGCGACCGTTCTTCCTGGTCGGGAGGGATGGTGTTGACGTAGGCGGTGTTGGCGGAGAACGGCATGTCGATGCCGGCCTGGCGTGCCTCGTCGATCAGCCGCTCGAGCAGGTAGTGCGCGCGGTCGGCGCCTTCGGCGGAGATGACCGCCTGCAGCGCATCGAGCCACTCGCGGGTCTCCTGCGCGTCGGCGTCATTGGCGGCGGCCCCGAAGGCCGAATCGGGCATCGCGGACATGGATGTCTCCTGGGTGCGAAGTCGTGTTCTGGGCTCGGCCGGCAGTGTCGCACAACGCTTCCAAAATTCCAAATGGTGCGAGTCTGTTTCTTAATACGGAATGCATCAACCTGCATGAGCGGGCTCGCGTCAAGACGGCCCTCGGATAATCTGCGGCCATGGATCTGCGCTCGACCTCGTCACTGCCGATGGCGACGAGAACGTCATGGGGTCAGCGCCTGATCGGCCGTTGGTGGCGGCGGCAGACGCCGGCTCGGCAGGACCGCTTCGCCACGCTGGCGCCACTGGTCTCCGTGCTGCTGTTCCTGGCGGCCATCGTGTCGGCGTTCTGGACCTTGCGCAACGAGGAATTCGAGCGCGAGGCCGAATCGGTCCAGCGCGACGCCGAGGTCGCGCAGCAGCAGATCCGGCTCCACCTGATCGAGAACCAGGAGCAGCTGGTGCAGCTGGCGCGCCAGATCGTCACCAAGGAGATCGATACGGACGAAGCGCAGCGGCTGGCGACCGCCTTCGGCGCGGCGCGGCCCGAGGTGATGCGCCTCACCTGGCTGGACGCGCTGCGCCGCAAGCGGGCGAGCTACGCCTCGCCGCTGGCGGACCCCGACACGCACCCGCTGGGGCTCGGCGAGGACCGTCTGCTCGGCTCACAGGCGCGCAGTCGCGAAGCCGAATGGGCTTTCATCGCTGCGCGCGACCTGCGACAACCGGTGTACTCGCGTCCGTTCAAGGATTCGATGGGCAGCGCGGTCTTCCAAGCGCACGTGCCGCTGCTCAACGGCGGCGTGTTCGCTGGCGCACTGATCGTCGAGTACTCGGTCGAAGGCCTGCTGCGCTACTTCGTGCCGCCCGAGGTGGCCCGCCGGCGCGCGATCTCCGTGCTCGACGAGAGCGGCCGGGTGCTGTACAGCTCCGTGATCGCGCTGCCGGGCCGCGTCAACACGCAAGCGCCGATCGTGCACGACGTACCGCTCACGCCGTCGGCCAACGGCGTGGTGCTGCGCGCCGCGGGCTACCGCACCTCGGCGCTGCTGATCGGCAACACGCTGTTCTGGATGGTGCTGGCACTGTCGGGGCTGACCCTTTGGATGCTGCTGGGCACCTGGCGCCACATGCGCCGGCGTGCCCAGATCCAAGGTGCGCTGGTGCAGGAGACGAATTTCCGGCGCGCAATGGAGAACTCGATGCTCACCGGCATGCGCGCAATGGACCTCGAAGGGCGCATCACCTACGTGAACCCGGCGTTCTGCGCGATGACCGGTTTCTCGGAGCCCGAGCTGATCGGACGGCTGCCGCCGTATCCGTACTGGCCTCCCGACCGCATCGAAGAGAACGCGCGCTTGCTGCAGCAGGAGCTGCAGGGTCGCAGCCCCGCCGGCGGCATCGAGGTTCGCGTGATGCGCAAGGACGGCGTGCTGTTCGACGCCCGCATGTACATATCACCGCTGATCGATGCGCGCGGCAAGCAGACCGGCTGGATGACCTCGATGACCAACATCACTGAGGCCAAGCGCATCCGCGACCAGCTGTCGGCGTCACATGAGCGCTTCACCACCGTGCTCGAGGGGCTCGACGCGGCGGTGTCGGTGCTCTCGGTGCAGCAGGGCGAGCTGCTGTTCGCCAACCGTTCTTACCGCCTCTGGTTCGGTGCCGACGCGCGTGGCCACTCGCAGCTGGCCAGCGGCAGCCTGCCGCATCCAGCCTATCAGGTCGACGGCGACGACGCCGTCGACGGTCTGTCGGGCCTGCCGGCGCAGGAGCTCACCAAGACCGGTGCCGACCCGCGCGAGGTCTTCATCGAGTCGCTCAAGAAGTGGTTCGACGTGCGTTCGCGCTACCTGCAATGGACCGACGGGCGGCTGGCGCAGATGCTGATCGCCACCGACGTCACGGCGCGTCGGCGCGTCGAGGAGCAGGTGGCGCACCAGGCCGAAAAGGCGCAGGTGTCGAGCCGGCTGATCACGATGGGCGAGATGGCCTCGTCGGTGGCGCACGAACTCAACCAGCCGCTGACGGCCATCGCAAACTACTGCAACGGCATGATCTCGCGCGTGCGCGGCGAATCGATCGGCCGCGACGACCTCGTGTCGGCGCTGGAGAAGACCTCGCGACAGGCCGAGCGCGCCGGTCAGATCATCCAGCGGATCCGCGCCTTCGTACGCAAGAGCGTGCCGCAGCGCCAGCCGGCCCAGGCCAAGCAAATCGTCGACGACGCGCTCGAACTGGCCAGCATCGAACTGCAGCGACGCAACGTCACGATCCAAAGCTACGTCGCGCAGCGGCTGCCCGAGCTGCTGGTCGACCCGATCCTGATCGAGCAGGTGCTGCTCAACCTGGTCCGCAATGCCGCCGAGGCGATCGACAGCGCGCAGATGCCGGTGTCGCGCCGATTCATCGAGCTGCGCGTCGTGCCCAAGCACACCCAGGAGGAAGGCGGTGTCGTCGAATTCAGCGTCACCGACACCGGCCCCGGGCTTCCCGACGAGGTGATCAGCCGCCTCTACGAAGCATTCTTCTCCACCAAGGCAGAGGGGTTGGGGATCGGTCTGTCGCTGTGCCGCTCGATCGTGGAGTCGCACCGCGGCCGGATCCGGGCGCAGAACCTCTACAATGGCGCCGCGGTGTCGGGGTGCCGATTCGCCTTCTCACTGCCCGTTGAAATCCAGCCGAGCGCCCCGGCCGATGCGAGCGCCGCAGCCGCTGCTGCCGGAGCGACCGACAACCCAGCCGCCGTCACATCCTCATGAGCCTGATCCCGAAGAAAGGCACCGTCTACGTGGTTGACGACGACGAGGCGGTGCGCGACTCGCTGCAGTGGCTGCTCGAGGGCAAGGACTACCGGGTCAAGTGCTTCGACTCGGCCGAGTCCTTCCTGTCGCGGTTCGATCCGCGCGAGGTCGCGTGCCTGATCGCCGACATCCGCATGGACGGCATGAGCGGGCTGGAGCTGCAGGACCGGCTGATCGAGCGCAAGAGCCCGCTGCCGGTGGTGTTCGTCACCGGCCATGGCGACGTGCCGATGGCCGTCAACACGATGAAGAAGGGCGCGATGGATTTCATCGAGAAGCCCTTCAAGGAAGACGAGCTGCTGCCGCTGGTCGAGCGCATGCTCGAGCAGGCGCGCACGTCGTTCAGCCAGCACCAGGAGCAGGCCAGCCGCGACGCGCTGTTGTCGCGCCTGACCACGCGCGAGGCGCAGGTGCTCGAGCGCATCGTCGCCGGCCGGCTCAACAAGCAGATCGCCGACGACCTCGGCATCAGCATCAAGACGGTGGAGGCGCACCGCGCCAACATCATGGAGAAGCTCAACGCCAACACGGTTGCCGACCTGCTGAAGATCGCGCTGGGCGCCACCACCGCGCCGGCCAAGGGTTGAGCAAGCCGGCCGCGCCTTGTCGCGTGCGGGCGCATCGCCGGCGTTCGGCGAACGTCCGATGAGCGCGCAACTGATCGACGGCAACGCTCTGGCCGCGCGCACCCGCGGCGAAGTGGCAGACCGCGCCGCCGCTCTGCGCGCCCGCGGCGTGACGCCCGGCCTCGCGGTGATTCTGGTCGGCGACGACCCCGCATCGGTGGTGTACGTGCGCCACAAGGTCAGAGATTGCGAGGGCGCCGGCATGCGTTCGCTGCTCGAGCGCTACCCCGCGACGATGGGCGAGGCCGAGCTGCTCGCGCGCGTGCGCGCGCTGAACGCAGACCCGACCGTGCATGGCGTCCTGGTACAGATGCCGCTGCCCCGGCACATCGACCCGCTGAAGGTGATCGCGACCCTGTCGCCCGCCAAGGACGTCGATGGTTTTCACGTGCAGAACGCGGGTGCGCTGATGGTCGGGCGGCCGGGCTTCAGGGCGTGCACGCCGTACGGCTGCTTGAAGCTGATCGAGACCACCGGTGTCCCCCTGCGCGGCAGGCACGCGGTGGTGATCGGCCGCTCCAACACGGTCGGCAAGCCGATGGCGCTGATGCTGTTGCAGGCCAATGCCACGGTGACCATCTGCCACAGCGCCACCGCCGACCTGTCGGCTCACACGCGCAGCGCCGACGTCGTGGTGGCCGCGGTGGGTCGCCGCGGCACGCTGCGCGCCGAGATGGTCAAACCCGGCGCGATCGTGATCGATGTCGGCATGAACCGCGACGACGCCGGCAAGCTGTGCGGCGACGTCGACTTCGCCGCGGTGCGCGACGTGGCCGGCTGGATCACGCCGGTGCCCGGTGGCGTCGGGCCGATGACCCGTGCGATGCTGCTGGTCAACACGATCGAGGCGGCCGAACGCTCGGTGGCCTGAGCGCGCGGCAGGAAAGCAAGCCCATGCAGAACCCGCTGCTGCGCCTCGAGGGCCTGCCCGAGTTCGCGCAGATCGCGGCCGAGCACGTGACGCCGGCGATCGACGCGTTGCTGCGCGAGGCCGAGGCCGCATTGGAGCGCGCCGGCGGACCCGACGTACCCGCCGACTACGAGGCGCTGTCGGCGGTGCTCGACACCGCGGTCGAGCGGTTGTCGCGCGCCTGGGGCACGGTCAGCCACCTGAACCAGGTGTGCGACACGCCTGCGCTGCGGGCGGCCCACAACGAATGCCTGCCGCGCATCAGTGGCTTCTATGCGCGGCTCGGCGCCGACCCGCGCCTGTTCGCGAAGTACCGTGCGGTCGACCCCGACGCGCAAGCGCTGAATCCCCCGCGCCGGCGTGCGCTCGCCAACGCGCTGCGCGATTTCGAGCTCGCGGGCGCGCAGCTTCACGGCGCGCAGCGTGAGCGCTTCCTGCACCTGCAGGACCGCCAGGCCGAGCTGGCGCAGCGTTTCGAAGAGCACGTGCAGGACGCGACCGATGTCTACGCCGAGTACGTCGAGGCCGATCGCCTCGACGGCGTCCCCGACGACGTGTGCGCAGCACTGCGCGCCGATGCGGCGGCCGACGGCCGCGACGGCTACAAACTCAGCCTGATGGCGCCGCGTTGGCGCCCACTGATGCAGCACGCCAGCGATCGCGATCTGCGCGAGCAGTTGTACCGCGCGTTCCATGCACGGGCCAGCGACCTGGGACCGGCCGAGTTCGACAACAGCGAGCTGATCACCGAGCTGCTCGAGTTGCGCCAGGAGCACGCGCGGCTGCTGCAGTTCGGCGACTACGCGCAGCTGTCGCTGACCACCAAGATGGCGCGCACGCCGCAACAGGCGCTGCAGTTCTTGCGCGACCTCGCGGCGCGCTCGCGTCCGCAGGCGCTGGCCGACCTGGCGGACATGCGCACGTTCGCGCGCGATCACCTCGGCATCGCCGAATTGATGCCGTGGGACCATCGCTTCGTCGCCGAGCGGCTGCGCGAGCGGCGTTTTGCGTTCAGCGAGCAGGAGGTCAAGCGCTATTTCACGTTCGAGCGGGTGCTCGACGGCCTGTTCCGCATCGTCGAGACGCTGTTCGAGCTGCGCATCACACCCGACACCGCGCCGGTCTGGCACGACAGCGTGCGCGTCTATCGCATCGAGCGCGACGGCACCCTGGTCGGCCAGTTCTACCTCGACCCGTTCTCTCGTGCCGGCAAGCGCCCCGGGGCGTGGATGCACGATGCCCGCGGCCGTTGGCGCCGGCCCGAGGCCGCGCACCCCGTGCAGACCCCGGTGGCCTGCCTGGTGTGCAACTTCGCGCCGCCGCTGCCCGGACGCGACGCGCTGCTCACCCACCTGGACCTGGTCACGCTGTTCCATGAGTTCGGCCACGGCCTGCACCACATGTTGACGCGAGTCGACGAGCTCGCGGTGGCCGGCATCGCTGGCGTCGAATGGGACGCGGTGGAGTTGCCCAGCCAATTCATGGAGAACTTCTGCTGGGAGTGGGAGGTGTTGTCGCGCCTGAGCGCGCACGTCGACGACGGCACACCGCTGCCAAGGACCCTGTACGACAAGATGGTCGCTGCGCGCCACTTCCACAGTGCGCTCGAGATGTTGCGCCAGGTGCAGTACGCACTGTTCGACATGCGGGTGCACCATGAGCCCGACGCCGCGCGAGCGATCGAGCGCGTGCTCGACGAGGTGCATGCCGAGGTGTCGGTGTACGACCCCGACCCCGCGCAACGGCTCGCTCACAGCTTCTCGCACATCTTTGCGGGTGGTTACGGCGCCGGCTACTACAGCTACAAGTGGGCCGAGGTGCTGTCGGCTGACGCCTACAGCGCATTCGAGGAACGGGGGCTGTTCGATCTCGACACCGGCCGCCGCTACCGGCGTGAGATCCTCGAGGTCGGTGGCAGCCGCGACGCGCTGGACAGCTTCAAGGCCTTTCGCGGTCGTGAACCAAGTATCACCGCGTTGCTTCGACATCAAGGAATCGCTTGAGCCGCCCGCCGGGCTCGGCTAGATTGGCTGCATGACGCCGATGCGACTCCTCTCGCCGCGATCGTGGGCCGCGCTGGCGCTGGCCGCCTGTACGCTGCCCAGCCACGCGCTGTTCAAGGTCGTGGCGCCGGACGGTAGCGTCACTTACACCGATCGGCCGCCGCCGGCTTCAGCCGGACGCCAGGTGCCGTTGGGCGCAGATGCCGCGTCGGGCAATGCCTCCGACGCCTTGGCCAACCTGCCGATCGAATTGCGCCAGACGATCAGCCGATTCCCGGTCACGCTCTACACCAGCGCCGATTGCGCGCCGTGCGAGAGCGGACGGCGCCTGCTGCAAGGCAGGGGCGTGCCGTTCACCGAGCGACAGGTGCTGGACAACGACGACGCCGAGGCGCTCGAGCGACTGACCGGTGGCCGCTCTCTGCCCAGCATGACGATCGGCAGTCAGGCGCTGCGCGGTTTCAGCGAAGTCGACTGGCAGTCCTACCTCGACGCGGCGGGCTATCC
>DATIFD010000462.1:0-3594 GCA_035455385.1 Burkholderiaceae bacterium | reverse complement strand
CCCATCGAGAAGCTCGAAGCAGCGGCCGACAGCGGCCTGTCGAGCTTCGTCGGCGCCGAGATCGCCAAGCTCGACCGGCCCGAACTGACCGCGGCCAAGATCATCGTCTCGGGCGGCCGCGCGATGGGCTCGAGCGACAAGTTCAACGAGGTGCTGACCCCGCTGGCCGACAAGCTCGGCGCGGCGTTGGGCGCCAGCCGCGCTGCGGTCGACGCCGGCTACGCGCCCAACGACTGGCAGGTCGGCCAGACCGGCAAGATCGTCGCGCCGCAGCTGTACATCGCCTGTGGCATCTCGGGCGCGATCCAGCACCTGGCCGGCATGAAGGACAGCAAGGTGATCGTGGCCATCAACAAGGATCCCGAGGCACCGATCTTCAGCGTGGCCGACTACGGCCTCGAGGCCGATCTGTTCACCGCCGTGCCCGAATTGGTCAAGGCGCTGTGAGCGCCTTGCTGTGACGTCAACCAGCGAGCGCCGCGGCGAGCGGCGCTTGCGCCGTCAGGAGGTCGCGCCATGAGCTACCGCGCACCGGTTACCGACATGCTGTTCGTGATGAGGGAGCTGGCCGGCCTCGAGGCCGTCGCCAAGCTGCCCGGCTTCGAGGAGGCGGGGCTCGACACCGCACAGGCGGTGCTCGAGGAGTGCGCGCGCTTCAACGAGCAGGTGGTGGCGCCGCTGGATCGTGCCGGTGACACCGAGCCGTCGTCGTGGAACGGCGGCCAGGTGCGCACGACGCCCGGCTTCAAGCAGGCGTTTCGCCAGTTTGCCGAAGGCGGCTGGCAGGGCCTGCAGCATCCATCCGATTTCGGCGGGCAAGGTCTGCCCAAGACGATCGGCGCCGCCTGCGTCGAGATGCTCAACAGCGCCAACCTGAGCTTCGCGCTGTGCCCGCTGTTGACCGATGGCGCGATCGAGGCGGTGCTCACGGCGGGCTCGCCGGAGCAGCAGCAGACCTACATTCCCAAGATGATTGCCGGCGAGTGGACCGGCACGATGAACCTCACCGAGCCGCAGGCCGGGTCCGACCTGTCGCTGGTGCGCACGCGCGCCGAGCCGCAGCCCGACGGCAGCTTCAAGCTGTTCGGCACCAAGATCTTCATCACCTACGGCGAGCACGACATGGCGGACAACATCGTCCACCTCGTGCTGGCGCGGGTGGCCGGTGCGCCCGAGGGCGTGAAGGGCATCTCGCTGTTCATCTGCCCGAAGGTGCTCGCCGACGGCACGCGCAACGACGTGCACTGCGTCAGCATCGAGCACAAGCTCGGCATCAAGGCCAGCCCGACGGCGGTGCTGCAGTACGGCGACCACGGCGGCGCGGTGGGATACCTCGTCGGTCAGGAGAACCGCGGCCTCGAGTACATGTTCATCATGATGAACGCGGCCCGCTACGCGGTGGGCATGCAGGGCATCGCGGTGGCCGAGCGGGCGTACCAGAAGGCGGTAGCCTATGCGCGCGAACGCGTGCAGAGCCGCCCGGTCGACGGCTCGCTGCCACGCGCCGCGGCGATCATCCATCACCCGGATGTCAAGCGCATGCTGATGACGATGCGCGCCCTCACCGAGGGCTGCCGCGCGATGGCACTCGTCGGCGCGGCCGCCTACGACGCCGCGCATGCCCACCCCGACAAGGAGACGCGCCAGCGCAACCAGGCCTTCTACGAGTTCATGGTGCCGCTGATCAAGGGTTTCTCTACCGAGATGAGCCTCGAGGTGACGAACCTCGGCGTGCAGGTGCACGGCGGCATGGGCTACATCGAGGAGACCGGCGCTGCGCAACACTACCGCGACGCCAAGATCCTGACGATCTACGAAGGCACCACCGCGATCCAGGCCAACGACCTGGTCGGGCGCAAGACCGCGCGCGACGGCGGTGCCGTGGCGCGCGCGATCGCGGCGCAGATCGAAGTCACCGAGGGCGAACTCGCCAAGAGCAAGAGCGAGCACGCGGCCGCGATGCTCAAGCGGCTGCGCGCCGCGCGCCAGGCGTTCACCGACGTGGTTGGCTTCGTCGTCGAGCGCGGCAAGAGCGACCCCAACGCCGTCTTCGCTGGCAGCGTGCCATACCTGATGCTGGCCGGCAACCTGATGGCGGGCTGGCAGATGGCCCGCGCGTTGCTCGTGGCCGAACAGCGCCTGGCCGCGGGCGAACAAGCCGACTTCATGCGCGCCAAGGTGCAGACGGCGCGCTTCTATGCCGATCACATCCTGAGCCGGGTGTCCGGCATCCGCGACAGCATCGTCGAGGGCGCCGCGGGCGTGACCGGCATGGCCCTGGAGGCGTTCTGAGCATGGCGTTGCCACCGATCCTCGCGAACCTGCCGCTGCCGGTCATCGGCGCGCCGCTGTTCATCGTCAGCAATCCCAAACTGGTGATCGCACAGTGCACGTCGGGCGTGGTCGGCTCGATGCCGGCGCTCAACGCGCGACCCGCCGAGCAGCTCGACGAATGGCTGGCCGAAATTGCCGAGGGCCTGGCGGCGTGGAACCGCGCGCACTCGGATCAACCGGCGGCCCCGTTCGCGATCAACCAGATCGTGCACAAGAGCAACAACCGGCTCGAGCACGACATGGCGGTGTGCGCGCGCTACAAGGTGCCGATCGTCATCACCAGCCTGGGCGCCCGCACCGACGTCAACGATGCGGTGCACCGGTGGGGCGGCATCGTGCTGCACGACATCATCAACAACACCTTCGCCCACAAGGCGATCGACAAGGGCGCAGACGGCCTGATCGCCGTGGCTGCCGGTGCCGGCGGACACGCCGGCGTGAAGAGCCCGTTCGCGCTGGTGCAGGAAATCCGCCAGTGGTTCGACGGCCCGCTGGCGCTGTCCGGTGCGATCGCCAACGGCAAGGCGGTGCTGGCCACGCAGGCGATGGGTGCGGATCTGGCCTACATCGGCTCGGCGTTCATCGCCACCGAGGAGGCGCGTGCAAGCGACGCCTACAAGCAGTGCATCGTCGAGTGCAGCAGCGACGACATCGTGTATTCGAGCCTGTTCACCGGCGTGCACGGCAATTACCTGAAGCCGTCGATCCGCGCGCTCGGCATGGACCCTGACAACCTGCCCGAAGGCGATGTTAGCAAGATGAACTTCTCCAGCGGCGAAGGCAGCAAGGGCAAGGCCTGGAAGGACATCTGGGGTTGCGGCCAGGGCATCGCTGCGGTGCAGGCCGTGGTGCCGACGCGCGAGCTGGTGGCCCGCCTGAAGCGCGAATACGAAGCCGCCCGCGAGCAGCTGCTGGCGACGGCCTGAACCGGGAGTCCTCGCGTGGAGCGGCTGCTGATCGACAACGTGCGGCCGTTCGACAGCCGCCGTGGCCGGGTTGGACCGGCGTCGCGCCTGGTGATCGAGGACGGTCGCATCGCCGAGGTCACCGCCGAGCCGCGCCAGGTGGACGCCGCGCGTCGCATCGACGGCGGCGGCCGTGTCGCACTGCCGGGGCTCATCGACGCGCACGTGCACGTCACCGCCTACATGCACGACCTGTCGGGTCAGGCGCTGAAGCCGCCGTCGCTGATCGTCGCCGAGTCGAGCCGCATCCTGCGCGACATGCTGCTGCGTGGCTTCACCACGGTGCGCGACGCTG
>DATIFD010000461.1:0-2725 GCA_035455385.1 Burkholderiaceae bacterium | reverse complement strand
CTATGGCGACCAGGACTGCATTGACGCCAACTACCGCCGGCACAGCCCGCTGCTGCGTTGCGAATGGAACGCCGAGCTGCTGCGCGCCACCAACTACCTGAGCGGCGGCGTCGTGGTCGCACGCCGCGACGCATTGCTCGCCGCGGGTGGCCTCGGCGACGGACCGCCCGAGGCCGCCTGGTGGGGCCTGCTGCTCAAGCTCACCGAGCAGGTGCCACGCGATGCCGTCGTGCACATTCCGCACGTGCTGTCGCACCAGCGCTCCGATGCGGCGCCATCGCGCTGGGCGCCGATCGAGCCCGCCACCGCCGCCGGTGTGGCCGCGGTGCAGGCGCACCTCGACCGCTGCGGGGCGCAGGCCACCGCGCAGGCGTGCGCCGAAGGGGGCGTGCGGGTCGTTTACGCCGTGCCGCGCGAAGCGCCGCTGGTGTCGCTGATCATCCCGACGCGCAACGGCCTGCGGCTGCTGCGCCAGTGCGTCAGCAGCATCTTCGAGCGCACGACCTACCCCGCGTACGAACTGGTGGTGGTCGACAACGGCTCCGACGATGCCGAGACGTTGCGCTATCTGCGGCAGCTGGCGGCCGACCCGCGCGTGCGGGTGCACCGCGACGACCGGCCGTTCAATTTCTCCGCGCTCAACAACGCTGCGGCCCGACTGTGCCGCGGCGCGCTGCTCGGCCTGGTGAACAACGACATCGAAGTCATCAGCCCCGGCTGGCTCGACGACATGGCCGGCCTCGCGGTGCGCGCCGACGTTGGCGCGGTCGGGGCACGACTGTGGTACAGCGATGGCCGCCTGCAGCACGCCGGCATCATCCTCGGCATGGGCGGCGTGGCCGGCCACCTGCACCGGCGGCTGGCCCGCGACCAGGGCGGCTACCTGGGCCGCGCCCGGCTGACGCAGGAATTCAGCGCCGTGACGGCCGCGTGCATGCTGCTGCGCCGTGGCGTCTTCGACGAGGTCGGCGGCCTCGACGAACAGCACCTGGCGGTCGATTTCAACGACATCGATCTGTGCCTGCGCATCCGTGAGGCCGGCTACCGCGTGATCTGGACGCCGCACGCCGAGCTGTTCCATCACGAGTCGGCCAGCCGCGGCACCCATCTCGATGCCGAGCAGCAAGCGCGCCAGCGTCGCGAATTCGCGTGCATGCGCGAGCGCTGGTCGCGCTGGCTCGACAACGATCCGGCCTACAACCCCAACGCCTCGCTGAAGAACAACGACTTCGAGTTCGCGATCGCAACGCAGCCGCGCGTGTCGCTGTTACGCCCCTGGTTCGGGCCCGCGCATGCGGCTCAAGCAGACGCGGACCCGGCCGGCGACTTGTCGATGAAGAACTCGACCTCGTAGATCGACAACACCCCACTCAAATAGCGCTCGAACAGTTCGATGCGCAGCGGCGAACGATTGACAACGCGGTTGAGCAGATCGCTGAGCATCGGCATGCGACGCCCGAACAGGTGCCATCGCTCGTAGGGTAGGAAACCGACCTTGACGCGGCTCAGCGTCCAGCCCGCTCGGCGTGCGTACGCGGGCACGTGGCGGTGCAGGCAGGTGCGCTCGCAGAGGTAGCTGAACGTGTGCACACCGAAGGCCTGCCGGTGCGTGGGATCGGAGTGGAAGTACGGATTCGAGAAATGCGGCACGATGAAATGGATGCGACCGCCGGGCCGCAACACGCGATCAACCTGCGCCAGCAGCTCCTGCAAGGCGGGCGGCTCCAGGTGCTCGAGGAAGTGGCGCGAGTAGATCTCCTGCACCGTCGCGTCGCCGAGCGAGCGCAGGTAGCTGATCACGTCCTGGCGCACATCGACGGCATCGAAGTCGCCGATGTCGACGCCGACGAACCCCTCGCGGCGCTTGTTGCCGCAACCGAGGTTCAACCGCGAGGGTGGCGCATCCATCAGCGCACCGCGGATGATGCAGTCCCGGAGTCCATGGTGGTGCGGGCCCGCATCAGCGGGTGTCGCAGCGCTACAGCGCCCGCCTCGACCTCAAAGTCGCCTGGCAACAGCAAGTTCTCGCGCTGCGCATCATCGAGCTGCACATAGACCCGATTGTGCCGGGCCGCCCCCGTCAGCAGCGCGAACACCAGCGCCATGGTCGAGCCGAAATACAGGTTCATCGACCGTGCCGCCAGCACCGTCGCTTCGAGAGCGTGACCGCGCCCGTCGACCGCGCGGCACCGCGGTGGCAGCGGACCGCGTTTGTGCGGAACCGGGTGCCGCACGCACAGAGCCCGCTCGGGATCGATGCCCAGCGCAGCGATCACCTCGCCCACGTCCAGGCCGGGCGACTCGACGAAAAGGTGTTCGACGCCGCGCGGATCGATCGCGGGCCCGCGACGTCCGTTGGCGAGTTCGCGAATCGAGCACACGCGCTGCAGGTCGAACGCATCGAGCCACAGCGGCAGGCTGCGATGCTCGTGGAACGTCAGGTACGGCACGCGTGGCATCGTCGCGCCGGCTGCCGCCCCCGGGATGTCGAAGTTGTGCGGCACCCGACGCAAGGTGTCGAGACCGTCGTCGAGGTAGGCGATGCGGCGCGCCCGTCGCACCTCGCGCATCAAGCGCGGGTTGATGCGCTGGTGCGGGATGTAGGCCGTACCGAGCATGCGCAGGCGCCCCAAGGCGCGCACCAGGCGGTCCGACCATGGCCCGAAGGGCCGCTGCCAGACGCCGCCGGCGTCACGTCGATCGGAACGCGCCGGATCGAACAGCA
>DATIFD010000460.1:0-3439 GCA_035455385.1 Burkholderiaceae bacterium | reverse complement strand
TGCCGTCCCTGCACTGCCACAGGTTGTTCAGAAAGTGGAACAGCGGCAGCGGCTGCGACGGCGGGTTCTCCGGCAGCGGGCGGATGATGCCCTTGGGCCGGCCGGTGGTGCCCGACGAATACAGCATCGGCGTGCCGAGCCACTCGTCGGCGATCGGGGTGCCGGGATACTTGGCGGTCGCCTCGGCGAAATCGACGTAGCGTGGATCGTCGAGTGCGCGCACCGCGGCGCCGCCGTCGACCACCAGGCAGCGCCTGACGCGCGGGCACCTGGCGAGCGCACCCTGTGCCACGGGCAGCTTGGCTACAGACGTGATCAGCACCTGCGACTGGCTGTTGTCGATGATGTACGCCGTCTCGTCGGCCGTGAGGTACGAGTTGATGCAGGTGTAGTACAGGCCGGAGCGCTCGCCAGCCCCGTTGCACTCGAGGTAGCGGTTGTTGTTCTCCATGAAGATCGCATAGTGGTCGAGCCGCTTCAGGCCCTCGGCGCGCAGCAGGTGCGCCAGCCGGTTGGTGCGTTGCTCGTGCTCGGCGTAGGTCACCGTCTCGCCCGTGCCGGCCATGACGAAGGCCGCGCGGTCGGGGTGCTGCGCGTAGCGGTTCCCGGCGTACATGCGTTGTCTCCAAGTCACCGGTCGAATCCGCCGGTGTCGGCGGCATGCTAGCGCGCCCGCGGCGCGCCGGGTTCTACTCGTTTACACGGGCGGCGGCGTCAATGCGCTCGCTTGAACGCCAACACCACGTTGGTGCCGCCGAACGCGAACGAATTGCTGATCGCTGCTTCCAACGACGGCATCGCTTCGCCCTCGCCGCGCACCAGCGACACGTCGCACTGCGGATCCGGCGCGTTGCACGACGCCGTGGGTGGCACTTCGCGGCGCTGCAGCGCCAGCACCGTGATCGCCGCCTCGAGCGCGCCGGCCGCGCCGAGCAGGTGACCGTGCATCGACTTGGTCGAACTGACGCGCAGCCGGTCGATGTCGGGGCCCCAGACGTGGCGCAGCGCCTCGCACTCGACGGCGTCGCCCACGCGCGTGGCGGTGCCGTGCGCATTGCAGTAGCCGACCTGCGACGGCACGAGGTCGCTGCGCAGAAGCGCCTGCTGGATCGCGCGCACTTGGCCTTCGCGATCCGGCTTGGTCATGTGGCTGGCGTCGCAGCTGACGCCATAGCCGGCAAGCTCGGCATAGGCGCGCGCGCCTCGCCGTGCCGCATGGCCCTGCGACTCGAGCACCAGCATCGCAGCACCGTCGCCGAGCACCAGGCCGCTGCGCGAGGCGTCGAACGGCCGGCACGAAGAGGCCGGGTCCTCGGCATCGGGCACGGCCAGCGTCTGCATCGCCTGCCAGGCGCGCACGACGCCAGGCACGATCACCGACTCGGCACCGCCCGCGATGGCGAGATCGACGCGCCCGGCGGCAATGGCTTCGCTGGCCTCGGCGATCGCCACGGCCGCCGATGCGCAGGCCACCGAGTAGGTGTAGACCGGCCCGCGCACGCCGCCGCGCAGCGCCACGTGGGCCGCCGCCGCGTTGGTCATGCTCGCCACCACCGTCAGTGGCGGCACGCGCTGGTTCTGGCGGAACGCCTCGTAGCCGTTGTCGAGCGCGGTCGCACCGCCCATGCCGCTGCCGACGTACACGCCGACGCGCTCCGGATCGGCGTCGGCGGGCCAGCGGGCATCGTCACGCGCCATCTCGGCGGCGGCCACGGCCATCTGGCTGACGGGGTCGACGCCGGCGAGCTGCAGCTTGGTGAACCAGCGCTCGGGGGTGAACGGTGTGCGCGCCACCGCCACCGGCGGCAGGTCGTCGCGGCCCCACAGCGCGATGGCCGAGCGGCCGCGCATCAGCCCGTCGAACACCGAGTCGGGCCGATCGCCGTGCGGGCTGGTCAGGCCGATGCCAGTGACGACGATGCGCTGGCGGCTCATCACGCCACGGCCGGCGTGCGCAGCCTGGTCACCACCTCGGCCAGCGCCTGCAGCGTGTTGACGGCGGTGTACTGCTCGGGATACTCGAAACCGAAGTGATCCTCGATGGCGAACAGCAGCTCGGCCTTCGACAGCGAGTCGAGCCCGTACTCCTCGAGCGGCTTCTCGGGGTCGACCTGGGCCGGGTCGATGTCGAACTTCTCCTGGATCAGTGCGAGCAGATCGCTCAACGTGCTGGACATACAACCTCCGTGGGAACGATCGGCCGCGTCGCGGGCCGGGTGGTGGGCGCGGCAGCGCGGGTGAACTCGCGCAGCTCGTCGCTGACGCGCTGCCGGTCGTTGTCGATCGTGATCATGTGGTAGCTGTTGTCCAGCACAACCAGTCGCTTGTCCTCGGCGGCCAGCGCCTGCATCGAGCGCTGCGCAGCCGCCAGCGTGCAGACCTCGTCGTCGCGTGCGTGCAGCATCAGCGTGCGGTGGGTCAGGCGATGCAGGCTCGCCGCCACGTGGTCCTTCAGGCGATCGACTTCGCGGATCGCCCACAGCGGCAGCGTCGAAGGGCCGGCCGCACTGCCGCCGCGCTGCTGCATCTCGCGCGCCACCCAGGCACGCATGCGCTCGTTCTTGATGCCGAACGGGTCGCGCTCGGTGACGCGGATCCAGCGGTCGAGCCCGAGCGCGTAGCCCAGGCGGCGCAGGTGCCGCCAGCGCGTCTGCGCCCAGCCGTCGAAGTCGAACGTGGCCGACATCAGCACCAGACCGGCGACGCGGTGCGGCATCTCGAGCGCGAACGACGCGGCGAGCAGTGCGCCGGCGCACAAGCCGCCCAGCACCACGGGCCCCGACGGTGCCGCCTCGGAGATCGCGGCCGACGCGGCGTCGAGCCAGTGCCGCCAGCTGGTGCGCCCGCGGCCGGCATCGAGGCTGTAGCCGGCCACCGTCGGCGTGATCAGACGGACGCCGCGGTTGCGCAGCGGCAGCGCGATGAGACCGAATTCGCGCGGCGTGCTGCACAGCCCGTGCAGCAGCACCAGCGGAGGGGTGGCCGCGGAATGCGGGAACTCGAGGGTGCGGCTCACTGTTGGATTTGCGTCGAGCGATCCCGCTCAGGACACGTCACGAGGCATTAGGATGATCGTAGGTAGGGTCTCTGAAACCGAACTGAACGGTCACCTTCATGCGAATCCTCGTGGTCGAAGACGATGCCGCGCTGCGCGACGGCTTGAAGGCGGTGCTCGAGCGCGCCGGACATCACGCGGCGGTGACCGGCGACGGCGTCGAGGCCGACGACCGTCTGACGCACGAGGCGTTCGACCTCGTCGTGCTCGACCTCGGGCTGCCGAACATGGACGGCCTCACGGTGCTGCGCCGCATGCGCCAGCGCAAGCAGGCGACGCCGGCGTTGATCCTCAGTGCGCGCGATCAGATTGCCGATCGCGTGCGCGGCCTCGACCTCGGCGCGGACGACTATCTCCGCAAGCCGTTCGATCGCAGCGAGTTCG
>DATIFD010000459.1:0-2666 GCA_035455385.1 Burkholderiaceae bacterium | reverse complement strand
CGAACTGGCCCGGCCACAGCCGCAGCTCGGGATTGGGAAACTCGGCGCGTAGCTTGACCGTGCCGGTCGAGGAATCGACCTGGTTGTCGATCACGGTGAGCTTGCCTCGCTCGATGACCTCGTTGGTGTCCGAGCGCAGCGCGTCCACCGCCAGCGCGCCGCCTTTGGCGAAGGCCGCGTTGACCCGGTCGAGATCCTGTTGCGGCAGGTTGAACAGCACGCTGATCGGCTTGAGCTGGGTAATCGTCACGATCGCCGAGGCGGCGTCCGAGGCGTGCACGATATTGCCTTGGTCCACCGCGCGGATGCCGGTGCGGCCGTCGAGCGGAGCGGTGATGGTGGTGTAGCTCAGCGTCGCCTGCGCGTTCTCGATCGCGGCCTGATCGGCCTGCACCTGCGCGGTGTATTGCGCGACCAGCGCCTTCTGCGTGTCGGCCTGCTGCTTGTTGATGGCGTTGGTGGCGGCGAGCGCCGTGTAGCGTGCCAGATCGTTCTTGGCGTTGGCGAGCTGCGCCTCGTCCATCGCTTTCTTGGCCACCGCCTGATCGAGCAGCGCCTTGTAGAGCGTCGGATCGATGCGCGCGAGAACGTCGCCCTTCTTGACGTCCTGACCTTCCTGGAAGGCGACCTCGATCAGCTTGCCGTCGACCTGCGGCCGCACCGTGACGGTGTTGAGCGCGCGCGTGGTGCCGACCGCGTCGAGATAGACCGGTACGTCGGCGCGCGCGACAGGCGCGGCCAAGATCGGCACCGGCCCTTCGGCGCCGAAGCGGTCGACGCGCTTGGGCGCCGCCACCGGCCATGCGAACACGTAGATCAGCGCCGCCGCGACCGCCACAAGGATCAGCCCGCCCGCCATGGTACGGCGGCGGCTGGCCGCTTGTTTCAGTCGCTTCGGCAGTTCACCGTGCATTGGACGCTTCCACCGGTTCCGGTACCCAGCCGCCCCCCAACGCTTGATAAAGACTGACGATGGCCTGTAGCCGCGCGAGCTGCGCCTGGAACAGCACGTCCTGTGCCTGATACAGGGTCTGCTGCGTCTGCAGCACGGTCACGAGGTCGATGGTGCCCTCGCGAAGCCGTTGCTCGGATATGTCGAAGGCTTGCCGCGAGCTCTTCACCACTTGGGTTTGCAGCGTCACGCGCAAGCTTGTCTGGCGGACCGCGTCAAGTGCGATCTCGACGTCGGCAAAGCCGGAGATCACCGCCTTGCGGTAGTTCTGCACCAGCTCGTCCTGCTTGCCCTTTTGCAGGTCGAGATTGCCGAGCAACTCGCCGCCGTGGAAGATCGGCGCCGTCAGGCCGGCCGCCGCCGAATAGATCGCCGATTCCGGCCGCAGCAGAACCTTGAGTACCGCGCTTTCGTAGCCGCCTTCGCCGGTCAGCGTGATGCTGGGCAGGAACTGAGCGCGCGCGTTGTAGACGTTGGCGTTGGCGGCGGCGAGATTGGCCTCCGCCTCGCGAATGTCGGGGCGCTGCGTCAGCAGTTCGGACGGCAGGCCCGGCGTCACGCGCGGCGTGGCGATGGAGGCGAGCGTGCCGCCGCGGATCCTCACCTGCTCGGGCGAGCGGCCCATCAGCACCGCGAGCGTGGTGCGGTTCTGCTTGAGGCTTTGCTCGAGCTGCGGCACGGCAGCGCGCAGCGTGTCGACCACACTTTCCTGCTGTGCGGTCTCGAGTGCGGAGGCGGTGCCGGCGGCGACGCGCTGCTTGATGAGGTCGAGCACGCGCGTGGCGCTGACGATGTCCTCGCGCGCGGCCTTGAGCCGATCCTGCGCCGCCAGCACCTGGAAATAGGCGTTGGCGACGGCGACCATGGTCGTCAGACCCACGACCTCGCGGTCGAAGCGGCTCGCCACCGCCAGCTCTTCTTTGTTGCGCAGCGCGGCGCGGTTCTTGCCCCAGAAGTCGATCTCGTAGCTGGCATTGAGCGTCGCCGTCAGGTTGTTGGTGACGATGTCGCCGCCGCTTTTGTACGTATTGCGGCCGAGGTTCGCGGCGGACGCTTTCGTGCCGGTCTTGGTCGCCTGCTGATGCGTGGCGTCGCCGTTGAGGTCGACCACCGGCAGCAGCGCAGCGCCGGTGACGCGCGCCTGCGCGTCGGCCTGCACGATGCGCGCGATGGCCGCGGCGATGTCGAGATTGTTGGCGCGCGCCTCTTCCATCAGCGCGGTCAGCTCGCGCGAACGGAACTTGGTCCACCAGTCGAGCGAGGGCAGCGCCGCCTGTGCCGCGATCGGGTTCTTCGGTCCGCCGTCATAGGCGGCCGGGACCACAAGGTTGGGCTCCGGCATATCGCCGGAGAGCAGGCAGCCGCCGAGGGGCAGCATCAACGAGCAGGTCTGCAGCATGGTCACCCATGGACGCGCGCCAGCCCACCCTCCAACGCGCAAGGCCTTTGAACTGTGACGCATACCGACGACTTTCTGACTTAAGGCAACGCCGCGCGAACGAGATTTCCGTTCAGACTTCTTACCCTATTGTCGGTCGCGTTTGGAACTATTGGCCGGGCGCCAGTCCGCAATGGCGTGACGGGCGGCCGGCGATAGCTTGACCACCGTGTCGGCAAAGACACCCTGCACCGCCTGATCGACCGCCTGCCGGGCGGTGCGCGTCTTGGCCATCGCGTCGCGCAGGTCTTCGATCTTGAACGGGTCCTGCCGCAG
>DATIFD010000458.1:0-6147 GCA_035455385.1 Burkholderiaceae bacterium | reverse complement strand
GCCGGCGACGATCTTGTGGAACAGCTCCGCGCCGACACCGCCCGAGCACGAGAAGGTGAACAGCACGCCGCCGGGCGTGAGCAGCTTCAGCGCCAGGCGGTTGATGTCCTTGTAGGCGCGCGCCGCGCGTTCGGCATGCGCCGCAGTCGGCGCGAACTTGGGCGGGTCGAGCACGATGGCGTCGAAGCGGTCACCCGTCTTCACGTGCTCGCGCAGCGTGTGATTGACGTCGGCATCGACGTACTCCGCGCCGCGGGCGGCGAAGCCGTTGCGTTCGACGTTGGCGCGCGCGAGCCCGAGCGCCGCGGCGGAGGAATCGACGCTGGTCACGTGCCGCGCGCCGCCGGCCATCGCGGCGACGCTGAAGCCGCCCGTGTAGCAGTAACAGTTGAGCACGCGTTCGCAGCCGAGCTGGCGCACCCACTGCGCGAAGGCACGGCGGTTGTCGCGCTGGTCGAGGTAGAAGCCGGTCTTGTGGCCCTGCGCCACGTCGAGCCCGAGCGTCCAGTCGTGCTCGTGGATCGTGACCTCGGTGGCGCCGTCGCCGCGCAGCCAGCCGGTGCGCGCGGCCAGGCCTTCGAGCGTGCGCACGCCGGAGTCCGAGCGTTCGTACAGCCGCGACAGCCCGGTCACGCGCAGCAGCGCGTCGGCGATCGTCTCGCGCCAGCGCTCGGCCCCGGCGGCGAGGAACTGCGCGCTCAGCACATCGGCGTAGCGGTCGACGATCAGGCCGGGCAGGCCGTCGGCCTCGCCGTGCACCAGCCGCACGCCGTCGCTGCCGATCGGCAGCCGTGCGCGCAGCTGCACCGCAGCGGCCAGGCGCCGCTCGAAGAACGCGGCGTCGATGCGCTCGGCCTCGTCGAAGCTCCAGGCGCGCAGCCGGATCGACGAGCGCGGGCTGTACGCGGCCCAGGCCAGAAACCGGCCGTCGTGCGCCTGCACGCGCACCGTCTCGCCGGAATCGCCGCCGCCCTTGTCGACGCTGCCTTCGAACACCCACGGGTGGCGACGCAGCAGCGACCGCTCCTTGCCTTCGCGCAGACGGATCGTCTTCATGGCGGCGATTGTCCGCCGTTGGGGATGGACGCCGCCGACGCCCAGGCGCACGATCGCGCTCTCGTCCAAGACCGGAGGGGGTCCATCATGGGTCGCTGCGTGTTTCCGATTTCCATCGCCGCCGCCGTTGCGCTCGGTGCCTGCGGCAAGGTGCAGGAGAAGGCCTCGGAAAAGGCCGTGGAGAAGGCCATCGAGTCGTCGCTGTCGAAGGACGGCGCGCAGGCCAAGGTCAACCTGTCCGAAGGTGGCATGAAGGTCACCACCACCGACGCGTCGGGCAAGACCACCCAGATGGAGATGGGCAACGCCAAAATCGGCGAGGCCGAGCTGGGGCTGCCCTTCTATCCGGGCGCCACGCCCAACGAAGGCGCCGCGATGCGCATCGCCAGCGGCAGCAGCGTGTCGATGCAGGTCGCGATGCACAGCGACGACGCCCACGACAAGGTGGCGGCGTTCTACCGCGACAAGCTCAAGGCGATGGCCGAGGGCAAGCAGCTGTTGGACATGAGCAGCAACGATGGCGCGTCGATCAGCCTGGTCGACGACAAGGCCAAGAGCTCGCTGGCGGTGCACGTGACGAAGGCCGAGAAAGGCACCGACATCGCGATCACGTCGATCCGCGAAGGGTCGAACTAGGCGGCGTCACTTGCGCCGGGCGCGCGGGTGCGCGGCGTCGTAAACGCGCGCCAGGTGCTGGTGATCGAGCTTGGTGTAGATCTGCGTGGTCGCGATGTTGGCGTGGCCCAGCAGCTCCTGCACCGCGCGCAGATCGCCGCTGGACTGCAGCAGGTGCGACGCGAAGCTGTGCCGCAGCATGTGCGGGTGCACGTGCGTCGGCAGCCCGGCGGCGCGCGCCAGCTGTGCCAGCCGCGAGCGCACCTGGCTGGGCGACAGCCGCGCGCCGCGCCGGCTGATGAACAGCGCGCTCTCGTCGGCCCGTGACAGCGACGCGCGCAGCGCCAGCCAGCGATCGAGCGCCTCGATCGCCGCGCTGCCCACCGGCACGCTGCGCCGCTTGCCACCCTTACCGAGCACGTGCGCGCTGCGGTCCGCGCGATCGATCCACCCGGTGGACTGCGGCGACGGCGCAGCATCGAGCGCCGTCAGCTCGCCGACGCGCAACCCGCACCCGTACAGCAGCTCGACCACCGCGTGATCGCGCGCGCGCAAGGCTTCGTCGCGCGGGCCCTCGACGGGTCGGCCGCCCTGGTCGGCCAGGGCCACCGCCTGGTCGACCGACAACGCCTTGGGCAGCGGCTTGCCCGCCTTCGGCGCACGCAGGCCGTCGAGCGGGTTGTGCGACACCTCGCCGCGCCGGCCCCACCAGCGGTACAGCCCGCGCCACGCCGACAGCGTCAGCGCGATCGTGCGCGGCGCCAGCTTCTGCGCGCGCAGGCCGGCCATCCAGCGGCGCACGTGGTGCGGCTCGGCGTGGCGCAGGTCGACGCCCTCGGCAGCGGCCGCGCCAAGCAGCTGCGACAGCGCCGCGCGGTACAGCGTGAGCGTGCGCGCAGCCAGGTGACGCTCGACCGCCAGGTGCTGCAGGTAGGCGTCGATGTCGTCGCTGGACACGACCGGCTCAGAACGGCGGCAGCAGCCGCGACAGCCCGGCGCTCGCGATCTCGCCCAGCCGCGCGAGGAACTCGGTGCCCATGTCGGCGCTGTAGCGCGTGGGATCCGGCGACCCGAGCACCAGCAGGCCGAACGCGCTCGCCGATTCGCCATGGCGCAGCGAGATCATCGCCAGCGACGCCACCGAGTCCGGATCTTCGAGCCACTGGCTGGCCTCGAAGCCGGAGTTGATGCCGCAGTATGGCGACTGCAGGCTGGCCGCGAACGTGCGCACGTCGTCGCTGGCGCCCTGCGCGAAGCGCAGCGCGGCAAACGGGTCGGCCGCACCCCATACGCGCAGCGCCACGCGCGGCACCATGAACTCGCGCTGGATCTCGCGCACGATCACCTCGGGCAGGTCGCCGGCGTCGACGGTGAGCAGGATGGCGCGGGTGAAGCGATGCAGCCGGTCGGCGATGACCTCGTTGTCCTGGCTGGAGCGGATCATCTCGATGATCTTGTGCTCCAGGCCTTTGATCTTGTCGCGCAGCATCTCCATCTGCCGCTCCTGCAGCGACACCGCCCGCATGCCGTGCGGGCTGGTCAGCCGCACCGCGGCCAGCGCCTCGGCGTGACGCTCGAAAAATCCCGGCGTCTCCATCAAGAAGCGCGCGATCTCGCCTTCGCTGACGCCTGGGATCGTCATCGTGCCCCCTTGGCGCCTGCGGCGCCGTCCACGGGCGCGCCTGCATGCACGCCCGCTTCGCGAGGCACTCGCCCGTGCGCAGGCACGGGCTCATGTCCACGCTCAGCCCCCCGTGGGGGAACGGGCCATCTTGGGGCGGCCCTGCGATGTCTCATAGCTCGATTTCTCCTTCGAACACCGTTTCCGCCGGGCCGGTCATCGTGACGCTCGACTCGCCGCCCGGCCACTCGATCGTCAGCAGGCCGCCGCGCGTGTGCACGTCGACCATGCCGTCGAGCCAGCCGAGCCGCACGCCGGCCACCACGGCGGCACAGGCACCGGTGCCGCAGGCCAGCGTCTCGCCGGCGTGGCGCTCGTAGACGCGCAGCGCGATCTCCGCAGGCGAGAGCACCTGCATGAAGCCGGCGTTGACCTTGCGCGGAAAGCGCGGGTGCGACTCGATCCAGCGGCCGAGCTCGACCACCGGCGCGGTGGTCACGTCGTCGACCCGCTGCACCGCGTGCGGGTTGCCCATCGACAACACCGCCACCTCGACAGCATCGCCGCCTTCCAGCTCGAGCGGCCACAGCTCGAAGCCGCCGAGCGGGCGCGGCGTCAGGCCGCTGGCGTCGAACGGCAGCGCGTCATGCTCGAACACCGGAGCGCCCATTTCGACCGCGACGCGGCCATCGTCTTGCAGCCGCAGCTCGAGCACGCGGTTCATCGTCTCGACGCGGATCGTGCGGCGCGTGGTCAGGCCGCGGTCGCGCACGAAACGCACGAAGCAGCGCGCGCCGTTGCCGCAGTGCTCGACCTCGTCGCCGGTGTTGTTGAAGATGCGGTAGCGGAAGTCCACGCCCGGGCGCCGCGACGGCTCGACCAGCAGGATCTGGTCGGCGCCGACGCCGAAGCGGCGGTTGCCGAGGCGGCGCAACTGCTCGCCGCTCAGCTCGATCGGCGCGCGCGTCGCATCGAGCATCACGAAGTCGTTGCCCGCGCCCTGCATCTTGGTGAAGCGCAAACGCATGGCGCGATTATCAACGTTGACTCACAGGTACAGGGACGGCTCGCCCTTGGGCCGTGTCTTGAACCGCTTGTGTACCCACAAGTACTGCTCGGGCATGCGCCGCACCTCCTGCTCGATCCAGTGGTTCATGCGCAGCGTATCCGCCACGGCGTCGTCGCTCGGATAGTCCTTCAACGGCTCGAGAAAGCGCACGCGGTAGCCGCGGCCGCCGGGCAGCACCTCGGCCACCACCGGCTGCACCACCATGTCGAGCGCGCGCGCCAGCCGCGACGGTGCCAGCAGCGTGGCCGCCGGCACGCCGAAGAACGGCACGAAGGCGGCGTCGCGCTCGCCGAAATCCATGTCGGGCAGGTTGAAGAAGCCGTGGCCCTCGCGCACCGAACGCATCACCGCGCGCGCGCTCTCGAAACGCGAGAACAGTCGGCCGTTGCCGAAGCGCAGCCGCCCGCGCAGGATCACCTCGTCGAACGCCGCGTTGCTGGCCGGCATGTACACCGACACCACGGGCCGCGACTGGAACAGCTGCACCGCCAGCGACGCGACATCGAGGCCGACGAAGTGCGGCACCAGCCACATCACCGGCCGCGCGCTGCGCTCGGCGAGCTTGACGTCGCCCTCGACATGGATCAGCCGCATCAGGCGCTCGCGGCTGGCGTACCAGCTCAGTCCGTGCTCGAGCGCGCCGCGGCCGATCAGCGCGAAGTGCTCGCGCGCGATCTCGCAGCGGCGCCCCTCGGGCAGCTCGGGCAGGCAGATCTCGAGGTTGCGCAGCGCCACCGCGCGACGGCTGGGCAGCAGCCACCAGACGAGGCCGCCGAGCCCGCGCCCGAGCGGCGCCAGCAGCGCCAGCGGCAAGCGGCTGAGCAGCCACAGCAGCGCCAGCAGCAGCGGCGCAAGGATGCGTGCCATCAGGTGCCGCCCCCGGCCACCGCCGGCACCGTGCGCGGCGCCCGCGGATGGGGGTGCCCGGCGACGGCACCACCGAACCCAGGCATCAAAGGGTCAAGCATCGTTCCTATAATCGCGTCGTCGCCGAGTTACTGAACTACTTGCGGGGCGACGCGAGCCGGGCGGTCGAAGCCCGGCGCGCCGGGCCGACGAGGCCCCACAAATACCGCTAAAGCGTTCGCCGCCCTCCCCCACACGAGCCGGCAACGCAAGTTGCCAATGTCGGCATGCATCAGTGGCAGGAGTGTATTGAAGTGGCGAACGACTTTCTCTTCACGTCCGAATCGGTCTCCGAGGGTCACCCCGACAAGGTGGCCGACCAGATCTCCGATGCGATCCTCGACGCGATCTTCAAACAGGACCCGCGTTCGCGCGTTGCCGCCGAGACGCTGACCAACACCGGCCTGGTGGTGCTGGCCGGCGAGATCACGACCAACGCGCACGTCGACTACATCGATGTGGCGCGCAACACCATCAAGCGCATCGGCTACGACAACACCGAGTACGGCATCGACTACAAGGGTTGCGCGGTGCTGGTGGCCTACGACAAGCAGAGCAACGACATCGCGCAGGGCGTCGACCACGCGAGCGACGACTACCTGAACACCGGCGCCGGCGACCAGGGCCTGATGTTCGGCTACGCCTGCGACGAGACGCCGGTGCTGATGCCGGCGCCGATCTACTACGCGCACCGGCTCGTGGAGCGCCAGGCCCAGGTGCGCAAGGACGGACGGCTGCCGTTCCTGCGCCCGGATGCGAAGAGCCAGGTGACGATGCGCTACGTCGACGGCAAGCCTCATTCGATCCATACCGTGGTGCTGAGCACGCAGCACGCGCCCGAGTACAGCCTGGGCTCGCACATGACCGACGCGTTCTACGA
>DATIFD010000457.1:0-26473 GCA_035455385.1 Burkholderiaceae bacterium | reverse complement strand
GGCCAAGGCCTCTGCCGTGCCCGCCCATCTGCTAGCGCTCGACAGCTCGACCGAGGTCCTCGCGGTGGCTGTGACCGACGGCGTTCGCACCTGGACGCGCAACGTGCCAGGCGGTGCGCTCGCGTCGTCGCACATGATCGCTCTGGCCCTCGAGGGCGTGCGCGAGTGCGGCCTGCAGGTGTCGCACCTCGATGCCGTGGCCTTCGCGGCCGGCCCCGGCGCGTTCACCGGCCTGCGCTGCGCCTGCGCCGTGGCGCAGGGGCTGGCCTTCGCCGTCGGCAGGCCGGTGCTGCCGATCGACGGCCTGATGATCGTGGCCGAAGCCGCGCGGTGGCCGTGCTCGCCCGGCCCGCGCGACGTGTGGGTCGCGATGGATGCGCGGATGCACGAGGTGTACGCCGCGCACTACCGGCTCGTCGACGGCGCCGGCTGGCAGGTGTTGAGCGCGCCGGCGCTGTATACGCTGCCCGCGCTGGCCGCCCGCTGGAGTGCGGCCCCGCCGCGCGCCGTGGCCGGCAATGCGACGTCGGCGTTCGGCGAACACCTGCCCACGCACGGCGCGCTCTTGTCGGTCGACGTCGCTGACCGCGCCGGCGCCTTGCTGTCGCTGTCGTGTCGCGCCTTTGCCGACGGCGTTGTCATCGCACCGGAGCAGGCCGCGCCGCTGTACCTGCGCGACAAGGTGGCCTTGACCACCGACGAACGCACCGTGGCGCGCCACGCTGGCCCGTCGTCACCAGTGTGAAAGCCATGGGTGGCGCACCCGGCTACTTCATGCCGATCGGCCTGGCCGAAGTCGACACGCTGCTGGCGATCGAGTCGTCGGCCTATGAGTTCCCCTGGAGCCGCGCCAATTTCATCGACTCGCTCAGCGCGGGTTATCTCGCACGCAAGCGCGTCGATGCCGCCGGGCAGTGGCTCGGCTACTTCATCGCGATGCCGGGCGTGCAGGAGTTGCACCTGCTGAGCCTGACGGTGGCGCCGGCGCACCAGCGGCAGGGGCACGCGCGCGCCATGCTCGACCGCCTGGTCGAGGAGGGTGTTTCGCTCGGCGCACAGCGCGTCTGGCTCGAGGTGCGCGTGAGCAACCTGCGGGCCCAGCAGATCTATCGGCGCTACGGCTTTCGCGAGATCGGCATGCGCCGCGGCTACTACCCGGCCGGTGCGCGGGGGCGCGAGAATGCGCTGGTGATGAGTCTCGACCTGACCGGACGCATGACGACGCCGGCAGCACCTTAACGATGCGCTGGAACGAGCGGCAGCGCGCGATGCTGGGCGCGATGGGCATCACGCTGTGGACCCCGGTCTCGCGCGAGGTGACGGCGCCGCGCTCCTTCGACCCCCGCGTGTCCGGGACGGGCAAGTCCGCACCTGCATCCGCGCCGCTGGCCGCCACGAACGGGCAGACCGACATCGCGACGCTCGACTGGGACGCATTGCGTGCGCGCGTCGCGTCGTGCCGCGCCTGCCGCCTGTGCGAGAGCCGCACGCAGACCGTGTTCGGCGTCGGCAATCCGCGCGCGCACTGCATGATCATCGGCGAAGCGCCAGGCGAGAAGGAGGACCTGCAGGGCGAGCCGTTCGTCGGCACCGCGGGCCAGCTGCTCGACCGCATGTTGCCCGCCATCGGCCTCACACGCGCCGACGCCGAGCCGGCGCGTCAGGTCTACATCGCCAACACGCTGAAGTGCCGGCCGCCGCGCAACCGCAACCCGGAGCCCGACGAACTGGTGCGCTGCAGCGCCTACCTGATCCGCCAGATCGAGTTGGTGCAGCCCAAGCTGCTGCTGGCGATGGGGCGCTTTGCCGTCCAGATCCTGCTCGACAGCCACGATCCGATCGGCCGCCTGCGCGGTCGCGTGCACCGCTGGCGAAACCTGCCGGTGGTGGTGACCTATCACCCGGCCTATCTGCTGCGCAATCCTGCCGACAAAGCCCGCGCTTGGGCCGACCTGTGCCTGGCGGCGTCGCAGCTGTCGGGCTGAGCCGGATATCATCGTCGCGCCGAATGCGCTGCGACAACACGGGAGACGTACGGGCGATGTCAGCACCAGCAGCGGGCGACGCCGCATGGGAGACGCTGCCGATTCCTGCAGTGGAACTCGACGCGCAAGGCGCAGTGCTGCGCGCCAACCTGGCCTTTCGCGCGCTGGGCCGCGAATCCGGCGAGGGCTTGCGCTGGCTGGAAGCGCTGGCCGCGCCGATGCAGTCGCGGCTGCGCTCGCGGCTGCTGGCGCAGCGCGACTTCGTGCTCGAGCTGCAGTTGGTGACTGCCGATGGCGCGGCGGCTTGGTTCGATCTGAGCGCCCGCTGGCTCGACGGCGCGCAGCGCTTCAGTTGCGTGCTGCGCGATGCGACCGCCGAGCGGCTGGCCGAGCGCGACGCGCGCGCGGAGACGCGGCGCTTCTCGCTGCTGGCCGACAGCGTGCCCGCCCTGATCGCCTACTACGAGGTCGGGCGCCTGAGCTGTGCCTACGCCAACCGGCAGTACGCCAAGGCCTTCGGCTTCGACCCGGAATCGATCATCGGCCACACGTTTGCCGAGGTGGTGGGCGCTCAGGCTGCCGCCGAGATCCAGCCGCATGTCGACCGCCTGCTGCGGCAGCACGTCACGGCCTCGTACGAGCGCAAGCTCGCCGGCCCCGACGGCATGCCGCGCTGGATCGAGGTGACCCTGGTGCCACACCTCGACGGCGGCGCATTGGTCGGTGCCTTCGTGCTGATCAGCGACATCACGCACCACCGGCGGATCGAAGCCGCGCTGCGCGAGAGCGAGGACCGGCTGTCGAAGTTCATGGATGCCAGCGTCGAAGGCATCGTGTTCCACCGCGACGGGGTGATCACCGATGTCAACGGCGCGCTGGTGAACCTGCTGGGCCGGCCCGCCGAGCAGCTGATCGGCCGTCGCATCCTCGAATTCGTCGCGCCCGAGCATCGCGGGCACGCCCAGGCGGTGATGCAGTCGGCCTCCGAGCAGCGCTACGAGCTGGCCGTGCTGGCGGCCGATGGTCAGCGCATCGCGATCGAATCGATCGGTCGCTCGATCATGCGCCGCGGCGAGCAGCTGCGCATGGCGATCGTGCGCGACATCCGCGACCGTCTGCAGGCGCAGGATCGCATCGAATTCCTGGCGCACCACGACCCGCTGACCGGCCTGCCGAACCGGGTGTACTTCATGGAGCACCTGGGGGCGCGCCTGACCGGCGGTGCCGCGACGCACGCGGCGCTGCTGTTCATCGACGTCGACCACTTCAAGCGCATCAACGACTCGCTGGGCCACCTGGTGGGCGACACCGTGCTGCAGACGGTGGCGCAGCGCATCGTGCAGTCGCTGCGCCCGGTCGATCTGGTGGGCCGCTTCGGCGGCGACGAGTTCGTCGTGCTGCTGGCCGACGTTGCCGACCGCCGGGTCGTCGAGGAGCTGGTGCAGCGGCTGCTGCAGGCGGTCGAAGCGCCGATCCCGGTGCAGGGCCAGAACATCGTCGTCTCGCCGTCGATCGGCGTGGCGATGGTGCCGCACGACGGGCGCCTGCCGGCCGAGCTGATCAAGAACGCCGACACCGCGATGTACGTGGCCAAGGCCGACGGCCGCGGCATCTGCCGGTTCTTCGAGTCCGAGATGGCGGCGCATGCGTACGCGGCGCTGGTGCTCGAAGGCCAGCTGGCCAGTGCGCTGCAGCGCAGCGAGTTCGCCCTCATGCTGCAACCGCGCGTCGCGCTCGACGGCTCCGGGCTGCAGGTGCAGGCGTTGATCCGCTGGCAGCACCCCGATCGCGGCTGGCTCGCGCCGGAGAGCTTTCTCGACGTCGCCGAGGAACGCCGGTTGATGCAGCCGATCGTGCGCTGGGCGCTCGAAGAGGCCATCGCGGCCCAGCGCGGCTGGGCGCGCATGGCTGGCGTGCCGCCCGAGGTGGCGCTCGACCTGGCAAGCCTGCCGCTGCCGTTGGAAGCGGTGGCCGATCTGGCCGAGCAGGTCTGCGCGCAGTCGGCTCCGGCCGGTACGCTCTCGCTCGACATCGGCGAGGCCGCGCTCGGCGACGACACGCAGACGCTGCGCGACGCGGTGGCGCGCCTGCGCGCGCTCGGGGTCACGGTGGCGATCGATGACTTCGGCGTCGGCACGATGGCGTTGTCACGGCTGCGTTCGCTGCCGGTGCGCGGGCTCAACCTCGGGCGTGCGTTCGTGGCGTCGCTGCCGGCCGACGGCGCCGCGGCCACCATCGCGTCGGCCATCGTTCAGATGGCGCGCGGGCTGCGTCTGCAGGTGACCGCCAAAGGCGTCGAGACCGACGAGCAGCGCCACTGGCTGGCCGGCATTGGCTGCGGGCACGTGCAGGGCCCCGGCATCGCGCTGCCGATGCCCTCGCCGGTGTTTGCGGAGTGGCTGCAGCGGCAGGCCGCCTGAGGGTCAGGCCTTCTTTTTCTTGACCGGTCGCGCCCAGCCGGCGATCGTGGTCTGCCGCGCGCGCGCCACTGTCAGCTGCCCCGACGGCGCGGCCTTGCTGATCACGCTGCCGGCTCCGATCGTCGCGCCGTCGCCGATGGTGATCGGCGCCACCAGCACGCAGTTGGAGCCCACGTGCACGTCGTCGCCGAGCACGGTGCGGTGCTTGTTGGCGCCATCGTAGTTGGCGGTGATGCTGCCGGCGCCGTAGTTGACGCGCTCGCCCACGGTGCTGTCGCCCAGGTACGCGAGGTGGTTGGCCTTGGCGCCGCGCGCCAGCGTGGAGTTCTTCACCTCGACGAAGTTGCCGATGTGCACCTCCGGGCCGAGCTGCGCACCCGGACGCAGCCGCGCAAACGGCCCGACCTGCGCGGCCTCGCCGATCGCCGCGTCGGTGAAGTGGCAGAACGGCATGATCTCGGCGCGTGCACCGATCGTGGTGTCGCGGATCACGCAGTGGGCGCCGATCCTGGCGCCGTCGCCGATCACCACGTGGCCTTCGAACACGCAGTTGACGTCGATTTCGACGTCGCTGCCGCACTGCAGCTCCCCGCGCACGTCCAGCCGCGCCGGGTCGGCGAGCCGCACGCCGGCGTCCATCAGCGCGTCGGCCGTGCGCCGCTGCACGCGACGCTCGAGCTCAGCCAGTTGCGCGGCACTGTTGACGCCGAGCACCTCGGTTTCGTCGCGCGCGGCATGGGTGGCCACCGGCACGCCGTCGGCCACCGCCATCGCCACGACGTCGGTCAGGTAGTACTCGCGCTGCGCATTCTGGTTGGTCAACCGCCCCAGCCAGCGCTTCAAGGCGTCGGTCGGCGCGGCCATGATACCGGTGTAGACCTCGCGAATCGCACGCTGGCCGGCGCTGGCGTCCTTGTGCTCGACGATGCCGCGCACCGCAGTGCCTTCGCGCACGATGCGGCCGTAGCCGCCGGGGTCGTCGAGCTCGAGTGTCAGCAGCGCGAGTTGGCGGCCGTCGCAGGCCATCACGAGCTCGCGCACCGTGTCGGCGCCGATCAGCGGCACGTCACCGCTGAGGATCAGCGTCGTGCCGTCGTCGTCGAGCAGCGGTACCGCCTGCTGCACGGCGTGTCCGGTGCCGAGCTGCGGCTCCTGGCGTACGCAGCGCACGCCCCGCTGCGCGACGCCGCGCTCGACCTCGTCGGCGCCGTAGCCCGTGACGACGACCGTGCGATGCGCGTGCAGCGCGGCGCAGGTGTCCAGCACGTGCAGCAACAGGGGCCGCCCGGCCAGCCGGTGCAACACCTTGGGCAGCGCGGACTTCATGCGTGTACCCTTGCCGGCTGCCAAGATGACGATGTCGAGTGCCATGTTGTGTGCCTGGTCCGTCATGGAGCGTCTTCGATGCTGGATTATCGGCGTCGGTCTGCTGCTGCTGGCCGGCTGCAGCGCGGTGCGCCTGGCCTACGGTCAGGCCCCGCACCTGACGTACTGGTGGCTCGACGGCTACGTCGAATTCGAGCCCGAGCAGGGCGAACGCGCCCGCGATGCGCTGGCCGACTGGTTCGCCTGGCATCGTGCCACGCAGCTGCCCGACTATGCCGACCTGCTGGCCACGGCGCAGCGGCAGATCCTGCACGACGTCACGGCGGCCGACGTGTGCCGCTGGGCCGACGTGGTGCGGCAGCGCCTCGAGACGGGCTACGAGCAAGGGGTGCCCGCGCTGGCCGAGATGGCGCGTACGCTGAAGGCCCGCCAGCTTGAGCACCTGGAGCGTCGCTACCGCAAGGCCGATGACGAGTTCCGCGACGAGTACCTGCAGGGCACGCGCGCCGAGCAGCTCGCCGAGTCGAGCAAACGCGCGATCACGCGCGCCGAGCTGATCTACGGCGACCTCAGCGAGGCGCAGCGGGCGTTGCTGGCCCGGGGCATCGCCGATTCGCCGTTCGACCCGGCGCGCTGGCTGACCGAGCGCCAGCTGCGTCAGCGCGAGATCGTCGACACCCTTCGCATGCTGCAGGCCGAGCGGGCCGACAGCGCACGCACGCAGGCGGCGCTGCGGCTGTTTGCCGCCCACGCGGCGCGGTCGCCGCGTGCCGAGTACCGCGAATACCAGCGCCGCCTGTTCGACCACAACTGCGCCCTGATCGCGCGCCTGCACAACAGCACCACGCCGCAGCAGCGCCGCCGCGCTGCCGAGAAGCTCCAGGGCTGGGAGGAGGATCTGCGCGTGCTGGCCGGTCAGCGGGCCGAGCCGCCGCGCGCCGCGATCACCGGGACAGCGGCACGGTGACGCTGTGCGGCACGCTGCCGCTCTTCGGAAAGTCGGCGAGGGCGGCGCGAAACATCGCCGTCAGCGTCTCGCTGTCGCTGCTGTACGCATCGCTGCGCGCACGCCCTTCGTACAGCGGCTCGCCGCTGCTGCCGTCGCGCAGGATCAGCGCGACTTGGCGGTCGTAGTAGGTCCAGTAGCCGTAGTAGCTGGACCAATACGGGTACGGGTAGGGGCCGACCCACGGGCGCCGGTACCAACCGCCGTAGCCGTAGCCGTACCAGCCGCCGTACCCCCACCACGGATCGCCCCACGGGCCGCTGTCGTAGCGCGTGACGCGTGCGCCCACCTGCACCAGCACGTCGGGCTTCGCGCCTTGCGGCGCCGCCACGAAACCTGCGGCGGTGAGCGCGCGGTGGGCGGCATCCTCGAGCATTTGCTGCGCATCGGGCTGCGCCTGCTGCGACGGCAGGCGATCGAAGGCGTAGGTTCCCGGCGCCCGACCCGCGGGCCACTGCCCGTAACTCGCGATCTGCGCCTGCAGCGCTGTCACGCTGGCGCAGGCCGACAGCGCGAGCGCGACGGCCAGGACCAGCCAGATTCGCACGGAAAGAAGCTTCATCGCGGCTCTTGGTCGGCGCGTCGGGCCTGCTACGGCATCCGCCGCACCGGCTGCACACCGGATGTCGCGCAATCATCGTCGTCATCAAACGCTCTGTCACCGTCAGGGTCGGCCACGCCACCGGATTTGAGTGAGATGAACGGATAGAGGTTCCGGTCCATCAGGTGCGACGGCGTGATGCGGCCCATCGCTGCCGCCATGTTGTCGATGCGGCCGGGATGGCGGCGCTCCCATTCGCGCAGCATCTGCTTGATCTGCGCGCGCTGCAGATTGACCTGGCTGCCGCACAGGTTGCATGGAATGATCGGAAAGCCGCGGTGCTCGGCCCAGCGTTCGAGATCGGACTCGGCCACGTAGGCCAGCGGCCGGATGACCACGTGGCGGCCGTCGTCGCTCACCAGCTTGGGCGGCATGCCCTTCATGCGCGCGCCGAAGAACATGTTCATCAGCAGCGTGGCGACCATGTCGTCGCGATGATGGCCCAGCGCGATCTTGGTGGCACCCAGTTCGCTCGCAACGCGATAGAGAATGCCGCGACGCAGCCGGGAGCACAGCGAGCACATCGTCTGGCCCTCGGGAATCAGCCGCTTGACGATCGAGTAGGTGTCCTGCGCCTCGATGTGGAACGGCACGCCGCGGCTGCTCAGGTACGCGGGCAGCACGTGCGCCGGAAACCCCGGCTGCTTCTGGTCGAGGTTCACCGCCACGAGCTCGAACGGCACCGGTGCGCGCGCGCGCTGGCCGAGCAGGATGTCGAGCAGCGCGTAGCTGTCCTTGCCGCCGGACATGCACACCATCACCTTGTCGCCCGGCTCGATCATGTTGAAGTCGCCGATCGCCTGGCCCACCTGGCGGTGCAGGCGCTTGGCGAGCTTGTTCGCCTCGAGCCGCTGACGACGCTCGTGCTGCGGCGGTGCTTCGGTCGTCGCGGTCATGCGGCACCTTTGGGGTTGTGTTGCACGTGCACTTCGACACTGACCATGTCGCAGTCGGCGAACACCTGTGGCTTGGCCACGCGCACGCGTGCCGCCGCCACGCCGGGCAGGTGCAGCGAGCGCTCGGCGATCCGACCGGCCAATGTCTCCAGCAGGTGGGTGTGCTCCCGCTCGGCCTCGGCCTTGGCCAGCTCGCGCAGCCGCCGGTAGTCGAGCACCTGCGACATGTCGTCGCGTTCCGGCACCGTGGGCGCGGACGGCATGTCCACCGACACGCTGATCAACACCGGCTGCGGCGCGCCGAACTCGTGCGCCAGCACGCCGACCTTGGCCAGCACGTGCAGGCCTTCGATGGTGATGGTTCTCATGGGGCTGTGGTGGCGGGGTCCGTGAATGCGAAGTCGCGTGCGCGCGGCTGCAGGTGGTTGCCGGCGTCGACCAGCAGCGTGCTGCCGGTGATCGACGGGTTCTCGAGCACGAAGCGCACCGCCTGCGCCACGTCGCGCGTCTCGACGCCGTGCTGCAGCGGCCCCTGGGCCTTCAGCGCGGCAAGGCGCTGCGGGTCGATCGACGGGCCCTCCAGCGTGAGGCTGGGTGCGATGCCGCACACGCGCAGCGCGGGAGCCAGCGCGCGCGCCAGCAGCGGGGTGGCCGCGTGCAGCGCCGCCTTCGACAGCGTGTACGACAGGTGATCGGGGTTCGGGTTGAACAGCTTCTCGTCGAGCAGGTTCACGACGCAGGCGTCGCGCCCGTCCCACCCCTGCTGCGTGCGATGGCCGTGCAGGGCGCGCGCCAGCACGATCGCCGGTGCCAGGTTGCTCTGCCAGTGTCGTGCCAGCGAGTCGTAGCGCAGGGTGCCGACATCGTCGTGCTCGAACAGCGACGCATTGTTCACCAGCGCCCGCAGCGGCCCCATGCGCTGCACCACCTGCGGCAGCAAGGCCTCGCACTGCGCCTCGTCGGTGAGGTCGGCGCCGAACGCCTCGGCTTGCGCGCCGGCCGCGCGCAGGCTCGCCACCGCGTCGTGCGCCTCGGCCTGCGAGCGTCGGTAGTGCACCGCGACGTTCCAGCCGTGCGCGGCCAGCTCGAGCGCGATGGCGCGCCCCAGGCGCTTGGCAGCGCCGGTGATGAGCACCAGCGGGCGTTCGGTCATGCCTTCCTACAATGCCCCATGGGCGTGGCCGCGGAGCCGGAAAGTGTATCCACCCGGCTGCATGCCGCGATTGCGGCGGCGGTGGGCGCCGCGGGCGGCTGGCTGTCGTTCGACCGTTACATGGCGCTGGCGCTCTATGCGCCGGGCCTGGGCTACTACGCGCGTGCCGAGCGTCCTTTCGGCCACTGGCCCGACCGCAGCGACTTCATCACCGCGCCCGAGCTGACGCCGCTGTTCGGGCAGGCGCTCGCACGGCAGCTCGCACAGGCGTTGGACGCATGCGATGCCGACCTGGTGATCGAATTCGGTGCCGGCTCCGGCGCGCTCGCGCAGACGCTGCTCGATGCCTTGCCACCGTCGCAGCTGCGCGGCTATGCCATTGTCGAAGTCTCGGGCGCGCTGCGCGGGCGCCAGGGGGAGCGCCTAGCGCGCTTCGGCGATCGTGTGCGCTGGCTCGACCGGTTGCCCGATGCCGCCGTGGCCGTGGTGATCGGCAACGAGGTGCTCGATGCGATGCCGGTGCAGCTGCTCGCCTTCGACGGCCGCGACTGGCTGGAGCGCGGCGTCGCCGTCGGCCCGGAAGGGCAGTTCGTCTGGCGCGACCGGCCCACCGTGTTGCGCCCGCCGCACGACGTGGCCTTCGTGCCGGGTAGCGTGACCGAACTGCACCTGCAGGCGCAGGCCTTCGTTGCCACGCTGGCACCCGCGCTGCAGCGCGGCGCGGCCTTCTTCATCGACTATGGGTTCCCCGCCGCCGAGTACTACCACCCGCAACGGATCGGCGGCACGCTGATGTGCCACCGCGCACACCGCGCCGACAGTGACCCGCTGGTCGACGTCGGGCTCAAGGACATCACCGCGCACGTCGACTTCACCGGCATCGCGCTGGCGGCGCAGGACGCCGGCTTCGACGTGATCGGCTACACCTCGCAGGCGCGCTTCCTGATCAACTGCGGACTGCTCGATGCGATGCAGCGCGCCAGCCCCGAGGCGCGCGCCGCCGCGCACAAGCTGGTGGCCGAACACGAGATGGGCGAGCTGTTCAAGGTGATCGGCCTGGCCAAGGGCTGCCGCTTCGAGCCGCTCGGCTTCGCCGAGGGCGACCGCACGCACCGCCTTTGACGAAGGCGGCCAGCGCTGCGTCGCTCGCTCAGCCGTCGATCGACCACTGGTGTGAGCAGTTGCGGCAGCACACGGTGACCGCCGGCAGTGCCGATCGCCCCTCGACCAGCGTGAAGCGCGCGTAGGCGCCGCAATGCGGACAGTCGGCCTGGTTGGCGGCGTGTTCGGCATGCATCAGCAGGTACAAATAGCGCCGCAGCGCCCAGATGCCGATGCCGGCCGACGCCAGGATCGCCAGCGCGTCGATCGCGCGATCGGCCCAGCCGGTGAAATGCATCGCGGCTTCGACGGCGCCGAACAGCCCCACCGCGCACAGGAAGGTCAGCGCCAGGTGGGCATGGCTTTGCAGCAGCTCGCGCTCGTACCACTTGCGAAAGCCGAAGCGGCGGATGCCATCGCTCAATTGCATGCGCACGTTATGCCGGAGTTCGCGGCACGGCCGGCTGTGGGTCGCTCAAGACCGAGCGAATGCCTCGGCGATTGCCCGCAGCCGCGCCTGCCGCAGGGCCTGTCCCAGCGCCGGTCCCGGAGCCTGGCGCAGGCTCGGTGACAGCGTCGCGACCTGCACCGCCTGCGCGGCCTGCAGGCCATGGCGCACGAGCGCACAGCGCCGCTGCACGGTGTGCACCACCGCGTCGTCGCCACTGGCCGCGGCCAGGGCTTCCAACGCCGGCAGGGCACCGTGCAGGCGTTCGGGGCGCCGCCAGGCGTCGCAGCGCTCCAGCAGTGCCAGGCACTGGGGTGGATCGAACGGGTTGTCCGCACGGTGCAGCGCCGGCCACTCGCGCGCCACCAGAACCGCCAAGTCGCGGCTGTCGGCGTCGACGCGCCACCGCGCGCACAGCGCCTGCAGCGGCGGCAGGCCGTCGCTGCCGGTGCCTGCGGCCTCCAGCGCATGGCCCAGACAGGCAAACCGCAGCATCGTCGTCGCCGGCGCGTGGTCGATCGCCAGCATCGTCCGTGCGCGTGGCGCGGCATCGGCCAGGCACGCGTCGAGTTCGGGCGCCAGTCGCGCCAGCGCACCGCAATCACGCAGCAGCGCGACCATGCGGCTGGGCTGCGCCTCGGTCAGGCCGCGCGACACCTCCTGCCACACGCGCTCGGGCACGAGCGCGTCGACCTCGCCGCTGACCACCAGCCGCTTGACCAGCGCCAGCGTGGCGTCGGCCACCGCGAACTGCGGCCAGCGGGCCGCGAAGCGCGCCAGCCGCAACAGCCGCACGGGGTCTTCGGCGAATGCATCCGAGACGTGGCGCAGCACGTGCTGCTCGAGGTCGCGGCGGCCACCGAACGGGTCGATCAGTTCGCCGGTGACGGGGTCTTCGGCGATGGCGTTGATCGTCAGGTCGCGTCGCGCCAGGTCTTGTTCCAGCGTGACGTCGGGAGCGGCGTGAAACACGAAGCCGTGGTAGCCGACGCCTGCCTTGCGCTCGGTGCGGGCCAGCGCGTACTGCTCGCGCGTGACCGGATGCAGGAAGACCGGAAAGTCGCGCCCCACCGGCGTGTAGCCGGCGGCCTGCATCTGGTCGGGCGTGGCGCCGATCACCACCCAGTCGCGATCGCGCACGGCGGCGCCGAGCAGCCGGTCGCGCACTGCGCCACCGACGACATAGGCTTTCATTTCGCCCCGCGACCGCCGCGCCGGGGCGCGATCAAGGCAGTTCGAGGTCGACAGCCGGCGCAGCCGACTCGCGCGGCCCGATGGCGCTGGCGCCGAGCCAGTTCTTCAGGGACAGCATCTGCCCGCCGTTGAGCAGCGACGCATACACCGCGGCGTTGGACAGCACCTTCTTCACGTAGTCGCGCGTCTCGTTGAACGGGATGTTCTCGGCCCAGATCGCCGGCTCCACGGGCGGACCTTCGCGCCAGCGGCGCGGGCGGTTGGGGCCGGCGTTGTACGCCGCGGCGGCCATCGCCTGCGAGCCGCCGAAGTCTTCGAGCACCAGCTTCAAGTAGTTGGTGCCGAGCGTCAGGTTGACGGCCGGGTCGGTGATCTGGTCGGGCCTGAAGTCCAGCGCGAGCTTGCGCGCGACCCAGCGCGCGGTGCTGGGCATCAACTGCATCAGGCCCGCGGCGCCGACGTTGGAGCGCACGTCGGGGATGAAGCGCGACTCCTGGCGGATCACGCCGAACACGTAGGCCGGATCGAGCCCGGTCTCTTGGCTGCGCGCCAGCACCATGTCGCGAAACGGCGTCGGGTAGCGCTGCTGCATGTCGACGTCCTGGCGCGTGCGGTCGCTGGTGTTGATGCAGCGGTCCCAGACCTCGCGTTGGCAGGCCAACTCGGCCGCCGCGAACAGCTCGCGCTCGCTCATGCCGCGCAGCGTGAAATTCCATTCGCGCACGCCTTCGTTGCGCAGGCCGAGGCCGATCAGCATCAGCGCGCGCGCCAGACCAGGGTTGTCGCGGGCGCGCGCCATGTCGCCCTCGTCGGGAGCCGGTGACAGCGAAGGCAGGTCGGGCGTGAAGCTCAGCTCTTCGGCCGCCAGCTTGCCGTAGAACGTCAGCGGCCCGGCGATGCCTGCCAGCATCGCGCGCGCCCGTTCGCGCTGTGCCAGGCCATCGGGGCTCTCGTCGGCGGTCTCCAGCAATGCGCGCGCCTTCCAGTAGACCCAGGTCGGCTCGGCCTGCTCGGCGCCGCCCATCGAGTTGATCGCGCGCAGCACGAACGGCCAGCGATCGCCGTCATCGCCGGCGCGCAGCGCACTGCGTGCCGCCCACGCCAGCATGTCGTCGGTCCATTGCGCTGCGCGCGGCGTGTCGGGCAGCGCGGCGAAGGCCCGCTTGTAGTACCGCGGCGCGTCGCTCGACAGCCGGATCGCCGCCTGCTTGCCGATCACGGCCCAGGCCCAGGCGGCCCGCTCGGCGCCGAGCGCGTCGTGCCAGCGCTCGTCCATCAGCGCTGCCGCGGCGTCGGGATCGCTGGTCGCGGTGCGAATGACTGCCAGCAGCGCCAGCTCGGCCTGCTGCGGCGTGATCGTGGTGCCGCGCCGTCGCAGGTGCCGCGCCGGATTGTCGAGCAGCTCGGCCACTTCGCTGCCGACTTGCGCATTGACGAGGGGCGCCACCGCCCGCGCGAGGCGCGGCCGGTTGGCCTCGACGCTGAGCCGCAACTTCAGCCACACGTCGTCGTGGCGAAACACCTTGGACTCGACGAGACGCGTGGCCATCAACATGCAGCCATCGTCGAGCTCGCGCTGGGCCATCCACAACGGGCGCGCGGCTTCGTAGACGCGCTTGCCGGCGATGTGCTCGGTCAGCTGCCAATAGCAGCTGACCTCGCGGTCGTCGTTCATGCGGAAGCGCGGGTAGTCGCGCACGAACGCCACCCAATCGCGCCGGCGCCCGAGCTCGAGCAGCCAGTCGTTGCGCATGCGGTCCTCGACGTACGTGCCGCGCCAGCGCCGGTAGAACGCCTCGACCTCGTCGACTGTGGCGTCGGTGATGCGGTTGCCGAGCTCCCAGTAGTCGACCCACTGCGCCAGCGGATGCTTGTCGGCCAGCGTTGCGTTGCGCAGCGATGCGAGGCGCTTGTTGTCGCGCTTGCGCAGCGCCTCTTGCGCTTCGAGGATCGGATTGTCCGGCGGCGTCGGTGCGGCCGCAGCCACCGTGCCGCTCAACCAGCACGCGAAGCAGGCGACGCGCAGGCAGACGACGATCAGGGAGCGCATGGACATCGAACGACAACGAAAGCGGCGCGCACAGCCGCCGACAACACAAAAAACACCGGCCACGCGAGCGGACAGCGACAACGCTGCGACTGTAGCGCAGCGCATGGTGCGTGGCACGCGAAAAATCAGCTGCCCGCGGGGCGATTCATGTTCCGCGCGACGTGCGGTACGGCTCCTCGAACGCCAGGAAGTCGTGCTCTGCCAGCGCGTCGCGCACCCAGGCCGCGACACCGGGGCTCGCAAGCAGGCGATCGACGTAGCCCTGCGCGATCGCGTCGACCGGCAGTGCATACGTGCGGATGCGGCCTGCCACGGGAGCGAAGAACGCATCGGCGGTGCTGAAGGTGTCGAACAGGAACGGTCCACCGCTGGCCCGCAGCGCATCGGACCACATCGACTGCAGGCGCTGCAGTTCGGCGCGCAATGCGGCCCGCTCGCGCAGCAGGCGGGCACCGACGTCGGGCAGCGATGCCTCGATGTTCTGCGGACAGGCGCTGCGCAGCGTAGAGAATCCGGCGTGCATCTCCGCGCAGAGGCTGCGGGCGCGGGCGCGCGCTCGCGCGTCGCGCGGCCACAGCGCGCGGTCGGCGAATCGCTCGGCCAGGTACTCGGCGATCGCCAGCGTGTCCCAGATCGCGAAGCCATCGTCCACCAGCACCGGCACGTGCCCGGTCGGTGCCACTTCGGCGATGCGCTGCTTGAAGCCGGAGCCGGCGTCGAAGCTGTCGAAGCGGACCATCACCTCGTCGAACGGGATTGCGAAATGCCGCATCAGAACCCACGGTCGCATCGACCACGACGAGTAGTTCTTGTTGCCGATATACAGCTGCATCTGTTGAGGCCTCCGCGGGTTCCGGCGAGCGCGCCGCCGCAGGGCCGCGCGCTCCACGCGTCCATCGTAGGTGCAGACGCCCCGGCCGGTGATGCGCAATCGGTATCGCTGCGATGCGTGTGCCGCATCCAGCCCGCGGACGCTGTCAGCCGTCGCCCGGCGTGGACTCGCCTTCGCCGAGCGCGCGCCGCGTCGAAGCGCCCTCGGCGCGCACCCACTGCACGAAGCGGCTCAGTTCGGGCCGACGCTGGGCCAGGGGCAGCTGGATGAGGTAGTAGCCATAAGTGCCGACCAGGCGGCATCGACCGTCGAACAGTTCGACCAGTTCACCGCCGGCGAGCAGGTCGTGCACCAGCGCCAGCCGCGCCAGCGCGATGCCCTGTCCGGCCAGCGCGCCTTGCACCTGCTGATAGGTGAAGTTGAGGTACAGCCAGCGCTGCGGCTGCTGGCCACCGAGGCCGTGCTCGTCGAGCCACCGGCGCCAGCTGAGCTGGTACGACGTGCTGGGCCGCGGGTCGTCCTCTTCCAGCAGCGTGTGGCGCATCACGTCGACCGGCTTGTCCAGCGGAGGCGCCGCGCCGGATCGCGCCTGTGCCAGCAGGTGCGGACTGGCCACCGGCGTGATGATCTCGCCGAACAATCGCTCCGCGATCGGCGGCACGTCGACCGGCTCGCAGTAGCGCAGCACCGCATCGAGCTCGGGATCGTCCAGCGACGTCAGGTGGTCGGTGGCCGACAGGCGGATGTCGAAGTCCGGGTTGGACTTCTGGAACGCTGCCAGCCGCGGCATCAGCCACAGCGATGCGAACGATGCGAAGGTCGACACGCTGACACGCGGCCGCCCGCCACGGCTGCGGATGTCGCGCACGGTGCGGTCGAGCTGTTCGAGCAGCGGCGCCACCGTGTGTCGCAGCGAGAGGCCGGCGCCGCTCAGCTCGACGCGCCGCGTGCCGCGGTTGAACAGCAACGAACCGAGTTCGTCTTCCAGCGACTTGATCTGTCGGCTGATGGCGCTTTGCGTCAGGTGCAGTTCGTCGGCCGCTGCACTGAACGAGAGGCGTCGCGCCACTGCCTCGAAAGTGCGCAGGTGGTCGAGCGCCAGGGGCCGCTGCCGCAGGGTTCTTTTCATGAGCAGGATGCATCAATAACGGACAGACAACTCATTGGACTTTGTCGGTGTGACTCATCACCATTCTCTCTGCAGGTGGCGCTTCCTTGCCTTCGAGACGGGCCTACCTCACCAGGAGCGATTGATGATGATTCTGCAACATGGTGCGATGCCTTCGTGGCTCGTCGACGGGCCGCTGTCGACCTCCGGCGTCACGCGGCTGCGGGCGCGCCAGTCGGGCCGTCTTGCCGTCTGCGTCGGGCGGGTCTGGGTCACCCGCGCCGGCGACCTGGACGACCACGTGCTCGAAGCGGGTCAGGCGCTGAGGGTCGGAGCGGACGACGACGTGGTGGTCGAGCCGTGGCAGGGCGGAACCGCCCGGCTGGTGTGGCGCAGCGATCAGCCGCGGGTCCTGCTCGCGCGCTTGGCGGCTTCGGTGGCCGCGCTGGCGCGGCGCTTGTTGGCGCCGTTGCGCGGCGCGCGCGGCTGAGCGGCCTTGGCCTTCAGCGCCGCCGCGAGGGACAGCCGCGCCCACGGGGCCATGGCGGCCGGCGAATCCAGCGCATCCTCCGGGGCCGACCAGTAGCCCAGCGCCACCGCGCCGCGATCGCGGCGTGAATAGGCGAACGGCTGGCTGCCAGCTCGCTCGAATTCCGGCCGCGAGCTGTCGTCGGCCTTCATGTACAGGCGCTCGTCTGCAATCAGTGCGACGAACACGTCGTCGATGTACAGACCGTGGCCGCCGAACATGCGCCGCGCGCGTGCGGCGCCCAGCGGCGCCAGCAGCTCGATGCAATGCGACACGAAGGGCGGCATGCCTTGCATGCCGCGCAGTGTAGGCCGACCCCTACCGGCATGCGTGGGCGCACAATCGACGCATGACATTGCCGTTCAAGCTGCCGATCGAGCCGTCGCGCGACAAGCCCATGTTGCGCAAGCAGCTGCAGGCCGAGCGTCTGGCAATGGTCGACCGGCACCAACGCGCGATGCACCTGCAGGAAGTGTTGCGCGTCTGGCTGCTGGCGCGGCGCGAATCCAGCATCGGCGCTTACTGGCCGATCAAGGGCGAGTTCGACGCGCTGCCGGCGCTCTACCGCTGGAGCGAGGCCGACCCGGCGCGGCGCATCGGTCTGCCGGTGATCGACCGCGACACGCGGCAACTGCGCTTTCATGTCTGGTTCCCGGGGTGCCCGATGGAGGACGACGCCTACGGCATTCCGAAGCCCAAGGGCACCGAGGCCTTCGAACCGACCTTGTTGCTGGTGCCGTGCGTCGGCTTCGGCCCCCATGGCACGCGGCTGGGCTACGGTGGCGGTTTCTACGATCGCACGCTGGCCGCGCTCGTGCCCCGTCCGACGACGGTGGGCGTCGGCTACGCGCATGGCTTCGTGCCGTGGCTGGTGCCCGAGCCGCACGACGTGCCGCTCGACGCCATGCTGACCGAAGACGGCGTGGCCTGGCAGCGCGACAGCGGCTGAGGTCCGCCAGCGGATCGCGAGGGGCCTCAGGCGCCGGCGAGGAGTTCGGGGCCGACGGGGTGGTTCTGGCCGCCGCGGTGCGCGATCTTCAGCGCACCGACGCGGTTGCCCAGCGCCACGCAGCGCTCGAGCGGCCAGCCCCGCTGCAGGCCGTACAGCAGCGCGCCGCGCAGCGCGTCGCCGCAGCCGGTCGGGTCGACCACGGCGCCGGCGGCCACGCCGGGCACGTTGCACAGGCGACCCTGCTCCCAGACGTCACAGCCCTGCGCGCCGAGCGTGACGATCACGCCGCGCAGGTGAGAGCTCGACAGCGCCTGCAGCGTCGTGCCCATGCGATCGCACAGCATCTTGGCCTCGTAGTCGTTGAGCGCGATCCAGCTGGCCTGCCCCACGAGGCGGCGCAGCGTGTCGCCGTCGAACATGGGCAGCTGCTGGCCGGGGTCGAAGACGAACGGGATCTTCAGGTCGTGCAACTGCTGCGCGTTCTGCAGCATGGCGTCGCGGCCGTCGGGCGCGATGATCGCCAGCTCGATTCCACTGTCCGCGGGCACCGACGTCGCATGGGCGAGCTGCATCGCGCCCGGGTGGAACGCAGTGATCTGATTGTTGTCGGTGTCGGTGATGATGATCGCCTGCGCGGTGTAGCTGTCGGCCGCCACGTGCACCAGCGACGTGTCGAGGCCCCAGCCGCGCAGGCGCGCCAGATAGTCCTGCCCGTCGGTGCCGATCGCCGCCTTGACCAGGGGCGTGCCACCCAGACGTCGCAGCGTGTAGGCGATGTTGCCGGCGCAGCCGCCGAACTCGCGGCGCAGCGTCGGCACCAGGAACGACACATTCAGGATGTGGACCTGATCGGGCAGGATCTGCTGCGCGAAGCGACCCGGAAAGTCGGTGATGGTGTCGAAGGCCAGTGAGCCGCAGATCAGAACGGACATGTCGCTCCCGAGGGTTCAGGGGTAGAAGATCTCGATCGTGTAGCCGGCCAGCGCGCGGTCGGCCGACATCAGCAGCGCCTGCAGCGGCAACTCCTGCCCTGCGCCGATGGTCGTGCGCGGGGTGCCGAGGTCGGCGGCGCTGAGCACGCGGCGCGTGACCAGCGCGCCGCCCGTGTCGGTGAGCGACAGGTCGATCGCCGGCATCAGCAGCGCGGTGTCGCTGCGGTTGTGCAGCACCAGCACCAGACGGTAGACCGGGCCCTCGTCGATGCGAGTCAGCCCGCTGCTTTCGACGCCGAGGGAGTCGATGCGGCGCAACGGCTCGATGCGGCAATCCAGCGGCACGCACAACGCCTGCACCAACGGGCGGGTTCCCGGCCACTGGGCGACCACCGCGTCGCGCTGCGCCACCAGCAGCTGCACGGCCAGAAGCGCGGTCAGCGCCAGCGCAGCCGCCGCCATCGCCGCGCGCACGCCCGGTCGACGCCAGCGCTCGGCGCGATCGGCCTGCTGCACGAAGGTCAGCAGCCGCGAGTCCACCGCGTCGTCGAGGGCAGCGGGTTCGACGCCGACGTCGAGGTTGATGTCGAGATCCGATGCGGTATCGGGCTGCGCCAATTCGCCGTCGCTGCGAAACAGCGACTCGAACGACTCCTCGGATATTGCTGCATCGGCCTCGGCGGTGCCTGCGACAGGCGCCGGCTCGTCGCGGATCGCGATCTCCCCGTCCGCCGCTGCGCCCGCGTACGTCGGTGGCGGTGCCGACGGTGCCGTCGTCACCGGCGACGGCGCGGCCGGGGACGAAGATCGGACGTCGAACAGCGGCCCGGGTCGGCTGACCGGGGACGAGCGCGAAGCTCTTACGTCGGCGCTGACTGCCGCGGGTGCGTGAAGCGGCCGCGGTGAAGCCGCGGCGGCCCCCTTTGGCGACGCTTGTGTGACCGCAGCGCCCGGCGTCGTGGGCCAGTCCGGGGCCGGCGGGGTCGGCGCCGTCGATGGTGGTGGTGTCCGGTCCGCCGAAATCGGCGAGGTGGCCGCGGCGGCGCGATCAACCGGCGGCTCTGCGCCGCGTGCCACGCCGCCCAGGTCGTCGTCCCACTGGGCTTTGGGCTGGCGGTTGCGCGTGGCCAGGTCCTCGAGCACGCGCTGCGAAGGCGTCGGCTGCCGCAGCGCGGGGAATTCGCGCTCGAGGTCGAACAGGCCCTCGAAGGCATTGAACACCTTGGCGCAGCGGCCGCAACGCACCCAGCCTTCGGACACCTTGAGCTGGTCCTGCACCACGCGGAACACCGTTTGGCAGACGGGGCAGCGGGTGGCCAGGCTCATGCGGAAATGATGCCACGCACCCCGGGGGCGTCGTCAGGCGTGACGCATCGCGAGCATCAGGATCCAACCGTCGTCCTGGTCGGCAACGTCGAGCGAGAGCCATGGCGCATAGGCCTGCGCCAACTCATCGGCCTGCCGCTGCAGGATGCCCGACAGGACGAGGTGCCCGCCGGCGGCGACGTGTGCACACAGCACCGGCGCCAGCAGGCGAAGCGGCGTCGCCAGGATGTTGGCCAGCACCAGGTCGTAGGTGCCGTGAGCGAGTTCCGGCGGGCCGCAGCGCAGGTCGACGCCGTTGACGCCCGCGTTGGCGCGTGCAGCCTCGATGGCGGCCTCGTCGATGTCGACCGCATCGACACCGCGCGCGCCGTGCATTGCGGCTGCGATCGCCAGCACGCCCGAGCCGCAGCCATAGTCGAGCGTGCGATGCCAGGAGGCGGCCAGTGCGCCGGCGTGGCGCGCGATCCAGCGCAGGCACATGCGTGTGGTCGGGTGCGTGCCGGTGCCGAACGCGAGGCCCGGGTCGAGGCGGATCGCGCGCGTGGCCGTGGGCGGTACCGCGTGCCAGCTGGGCACGATCCAGAACCGCTCGGTGATGGCCACCGGCTCGAACTGCGACTGCGTCAGGCGCACCCAGTCCTGATCGGCCACCTCGCGCAGCGCATCGATCCGCACGCCCTGGTCGCCGAGCTGCGCCAGCACGACTGCGGCCGCGGCCTGGGCGGCTGCCTGGTCGGCGAACAGCGCCACCACGCGTGAATGCCGCCAGGCCGGGCGCGGCGCCGGCAGGCCCGGCTCGCCGAACAGCGCGGCTTCGTGCGCGGAGGCCGCGTCGGCGTCCTCCACCGACGCCGACAGCGCCTGCAGCGTCTCGACCAGTGCGTCGGTCAACGCCTCGACCGCCGATTCGTCGGCCAAGAGCACCAGTTCGAACATCGGCGCGCGGCGTTCAGCGCTTGCGCTGCGACAGCCAGTGCTCGAGGTAGTGGATGGTGGTGCCGCCCTCGATGAACTTGGCGTCGGCCATCAGCTCGCGGTGCAGCGGCACGTTGGTGTGGATGCCCTCGACCACGGTCTCCGACAACGCGGTGCGCATTCGCGCCAGCGCCTGCTCGCGGGTGTCGCCGTGCACGATGATCTTGCCGACCATCGAGTCGTAGTTGGGCGGCACCATGTAGTTGGCGTAGGCGTGTGAGTCGACGCGCACGCCGGGGCCGCCCGGCGGGTGCCACACCGTGATGCGACCCGGAGACGGGGTGAACTTGTACGGATCCTCGGCGTTGATGCGGCACTCGATGGCGTGGCCGCGCATCTGGATCTGGCGCTGCGTAAACGGCAGCTTCTCGCCGGCGGCGATGCGGATCTGCGCCTGCACGATGTCGATGCCGGTGACCCACTCGGTGACCGGGTGCTCGACCTGCACGCGGGTGTTCATCTCGATGAAGTAGAACTCGCCGTCCTCGTACAGGAACTCGAAGGTGCCGGCGCCGCGGTAGCCCATTTTCCTGCACGCTGCGGCGCAGCGGTCGCCGATGCGCTCAATGGCGCGCCGCGCGATGCCCGGAGCCGGCGCCTCCTCGATGATCTTCTGATGGCGGCGCTGCATCGAGCAGTCGCGCTCGCCGAGCCAGACCGCGTTCTTCTGCGTGTCGGCCAGCACCTGGATCTCGATGTGGCGCGGCTTCTCAAGGAACTTCTCCATGTAGACGGCCGGGTTGCCGAATGCCGCCTGCGCCTCGCCGCGCGTGGTGGCCACCGCGTGCACAAGGGCCGCCTCGGTGTGCACGACACGCATGCCGCGGCCGCCGCCGCCTCCGGAGGCCTTGATGATCACCGGGTAGCCGATCGTGCGCGCGATGCGGATGACCTCCTTCGGGTCATCGGGCAGGGCGCCTTCCGAGCCCGGCACGCACGGCACGCCGGCCTTGATCATCGTCTGCTTGGCGGTGACCTTGTCACCCATGGTGCGGATCGAGTCCGGCGTCGGCCCGATAAAGACAAAGCCGCTGCGCTCGACCCGCTCGGCGAAGTCGGCGTTCTCCGACAGGAAGCCGTATCCCGGGTGCACCGCCTCGGCGTCGGTGACCTCCGCTGTGGCGATGATGGCGGGCATGTTGAGGTAGCTCTGCGCCGACGGTGCGGGGCCGATGCAGACGGCCTCGTCGGCCAGCTTGACGTACTTGGCGTCGCGGTCGGCCTGGGAATAGACGACCACCGACTGGATGCCCATCTCGCGGCAGGCGCGCTGGATCCGCAGCGCGATTTCGCCTCGATTGGCGATCAGGATCTTCTTGAACATGGCCGGGATCAGTCGCCTCGCACGTGTCGCGCGCCGCGCCGCTGCGCTGCGGCCGGCTTCACCGTCGCGAGGTCGAACTTCGCCGCCGCGCCCGCGGTGCCGTCGCCGCTCATTCGATGACCACCAGCGGCTGATCGAACTCCACTGCCTGGCCGTTCTCCACCAGGATCTTGGTGACCGTGCCCGCCTTGTCGGCGTCGATCTCGTTCATGATCTTCATCGCCTCGATGATGCAGATCGGGTCACCTTCCTTGACCGCCTGGCCGATCTCGACCAGCGCCTTGGCGCCGGGGCTCGAGGCACGGTAGAAGGTGCCGACCATCGGCGACCGGATCACGTGGCCCGTTTCGGGCGCCGCCGGTGGCGCGACCCCCCCTGCAGCCGTCGCCGCGCCAGGGGTCGCCGCGGCGGAGCCCGCCGAGGGGAGTGTCGCTACCGGCGCAGCGAGCACTGGGGCCGGAAGCCACGGGCCGGCGGCGCGCGCGAGGCTCGTGTCCGCCTTGACGATGCGCACCTTCCCGTCGGCCTCGGTGATCTCGAGTTCGGAGATATTGGATTCGGACACCAGGTCGACCAGCGTCTTCAGCTTGCGCAGATCCATGCCATTCCTCCTGGCCGCGGCTCAGTCACCGTGGCAACACCCTGATCGAACTTCTGCTTCTAACGGCCGCTAAGGCTCAGCCATCGTGGCCCTCAGACTTGCGGGCAGGGCCCTGCCGATTCAGTGGCCCGCAGCGCGGGTGACTCAGCATCAAGCACCACTGGCCGCCAGCAGGCGCGCGGCGCACTCTAGCGTGTTTCGCAGCAGTTCGACACCGTTTGCCGAAAAATGGAACCAATCAGCAACGGCTCTGCGCCAGGCAACCCAGGTTCAGGGCGATCTCGCGATCTCGGCGGCCCATCGCACGAGCTCGTCGTAGTGCGATTCGCCGAGGCGCCGCTGCCGCGCGCGCCCCTGGCGATCGAGCACGACGCTGAATGGCAGGCCGCCCGAGGCGTTGCCCATCGCGCGCTGCCACTCGAGACCCTCGACCCCCGCCATGGCGACCGTCAGGTCGAGCTTGAAGCGGGCGATGAACTCCAGCACGGGCACCGGCTGGTCGACGGCCAGCGCGATCACTTTCCACCCCTCGGCGGCATGCTCGCGGGCAAACCGCTGCAGCGCCGGCAATTCGCGGATGCACGGCATGCACCAAGTCGCCCAGAAGTTGATAACCAGGGGGCTGCCGCGAAAGTCGGCCATCGCTAACATGCCACCTTCCGGGCGCTCGAAGCGCAGCGACCACAGGCCTTCGGCTGCATGCGCGTCCTGTTCCGACAGGCTGTGGCGCCACCATGCGAGCCCGGCGCCGACGGCCGCCGCCGCGGCACCGACCGAGGCCCCGATCACCATGCCGCGCCGGGTTGTCACGCTGTCCTCGCCGAGCCGCACAAAGGGTTCACGGCGCTGCGCCCAACAGCATGCGCTGCAGGGCGGGAAGGTCACCGCGCCAGGTGCGCCCTCGGCTGTCGGGCTTGAGGGCGCCGCGCAGATCGTCGCGGTCGAGCACGTGCAGGAACAGCGTCACCGTGTCGCCGAGCTCCCGGCTGGGCACTTCGACCTGCAGCACATCGGGGCCTTCGGGCTGCCCGACGGGCTCGAATCGGATGTGGCGGTCGAGCAGCCCGATCTCGGCGGCCTTCGGATCGTCGCAATACAGCTCGATCTGGATCGCCGAGCGGCGGGTCGCCGTGCCTCGCCAGACCGCGCCTGTCAGGTGGGGACGAAACTCGGCCAAGCGTTGCATCCAGCCCAGCGCCAACCGGCGCAGCGCGTCGAGCTCCCCAGGCTGGGTATCGGCCTCGAACAGGGCGAGGTACTCGCGGACCTCGTCTTCCACGGCTTCATTGCTTGGCAATTCACTGCGGCGACCGCCGCGCCGCTCCAACTCGCGTGCTGCCTTGCGTTTGGCGGCACCGTACTCGAGACCGTCGTCGACCACCAGTCGGGCCGCGGCCTGGGCCAGCGTTGGCGGATTGCCGCTCATCGGCACATTCTAGAAAGCATCCGCGCGACTAACCGCCCGCAGGCTCAGGGCAGTTCGACATCGGGCATGCGCGCCACGATCGTGGCGGCTCGGCCGTTGACGTAGGCCGAACCGGGGTTGCGTTCGAACCGCTTCGGCGCCGGCAGCAGCACCGCCAAGTGCGCCGCCGCCGTCGGACCCAGGCGGCTGGCGTCGACGCGGTAATAGTGACGTGCCGCGGCCTGCGCGCCGAACACGCCCTCGCCCCACTCGACGCTGTTGAGGTAGATGTCCAAGATCCGGCGCTTGCTGAGCAGCGCCTCGAGCGTCCACGTCAGCACGAACTCCTGCGCTTTTCTCGGCAGCGTCCGCTCGCCGGAAAGGAACAGGTTCTTGGCCAGCTGCTGCGTGATGGTCGAGCCACCCACCAGCTTCACCGGCCTTGCCCTGGCCCCGGGCATCATGGCGCGGCGCTCCTGCGCGGTCTGTGCCCGCAAGTTGCGTTCCCACGCACGCTCGATGGCGTCCCACTCGACCCCGCTGTGATCGACGAAGCCGGCATCCTCGCTGGCGATCACCGCGCGCCTCAGCGAATCGGCGATGCGGTCGCCGTCGACCCATTGCTGGCTCCAGGGCGGTCGAGCGCCGCGCTCACGCGCCAGGCGCCACCACTCGCTGCGTTGAAAGGTGGTCGACTGCGGATCGACCCAGCGCATCAGCGCGACCCGGGCGACGAAGAAGGTCTGCAGGCTGGCCAGCGCCACCAGCAACAGCAGCAGCAGGCGCGACAGGTGCCGCATTCAGGCAGCCTCTCGCGCCAGCTGATCGCGCAGTGCCAGCAACACCGGCGCGGTCTGCGGGCGCATGCCGCGCCAGACGAAGAAGGCCTCGGCCGCCTGCTCCACCAGCATGCCGAGACCGTCGCGCGCCTGCGCGCCGTGCGCGCGTGCCCAGTCGACGAACGGCTGCGCGGCAGCGCCGTACATCAGGTCGATCGCAAGCGTCTCGCGCTTCAGCACCGACGCGGGTACGGGCGTGGCGATCCCTTGCATGCTGCTCGAGGTGCTGTTGATCACCAGGTCGAACGGGCCGCCGCAGGCGGCAAGGTCGCTCGCTTGCAGCGACGCGTCCGCGCCGTGTGCCCGATGGCGCGCCACGAGCGCGTCGGCACGCTGGCGCGTGCGGTTGGCCACCACGACCTCGAGCGGCCGCGCCGCGAGCAGCGGACCCAGCACGCCGGCGGCCGCGCCGCCGGCGCCCACCAGCAGGACCCGCGTTCCGCCGATGCGAAACCCCGCGTGCAACTCGATGTCGCGGACCAGCCCGACGCCGTCGGTGTTGTCGGCGAACCAGCCGTCGGCGTCGAAGCGCAGCAAGTTGGCCGCCTGCGCGAGGGCGGCGCGCTCGCTGACGCGTCGCGCCAGCGCGGGCGCCTGCAGCTTGAACGGCACGGTCACGTTGCAGCCGCGCGCCGGTCCCTTGCCCGGTTCGCCGGAGGCCGCAAAGGCGCGCACGCCGGCCTCGAAGCCGTCGAGCGGGCACAGCACGCGACTGTATTCCATCGCCTCGCCGGTCTGCTGCGCGAACTGGGCGTGAATGAAGGGTGAGCGACTGTGCGCCACCGGGTTGCCCACCACCGCGTAGCGGTCGGGCCGCGCCGACGTCGTCGCGCTCACTGTTGCGGCAGCGCGCTGAGGGGCGTGGTTTCCAGGCCCTCCTCGCGCGTGAAGCGAAAGCGCGACGTGACGACGATCTGGTCGGCCTGTGCCCGCATGGCCTGGGTGAACGGCCCGAACGGCGACGCCGCATGCACGATGGCGATGGCGCGCCGGTCGAGCACGCGGGAGTTCGACGGGTAGACGATGTCGGCCTCCACCACCCGTCCGGCGGCGTCGACGGTGACGTTCATCGTCAGCTCGCCGTACAGCTTCTTGCCCTGGTATTCGGGGAAGTCGCGCGTGCCACGGTCTTCGATCTTGCGGCGCAGCCGGTCGTAGTAGACCGCGTAGACCTCCTCCCGCGTGGCCGGGCTGATGTAGCGCTTCTTCGGCCGCGCGTTCTCCTCGTTGATGCGCTTCTCGATCTCGGCCAGCAGCTTGAGCAACTGGCGCCTGCGCTCCTCCTGCTCGCGCTCCTGCGGCGTTCCCGTTTCGCGCCTCGGGTCTGGCGGCGGAAGCATCGCCACCTGACGGCGCACTTGCGCCAGCAGCTGATGCTGCTCCTCCATCAGTTGCTCGACCTTGCGCCGGGCCTCCTGCGGCGAATCGCCGAGTTCGACGGGTAGACGATGTCGGCCTCCACCACCCGTC
>DATIFD010000456.1:0-5011 GCA_035455385.1 Burkholderiaceae bacterium | reverse complement strand
GGTTACCCCTGGGAGCCGCGCTACGTCGACGACCTGCCGGCCCTGAAGGGTCTGCGCGTGCACTACCTCGACGAGGGGCCGCCACGCGCACGGCTGACGGCCCTGTGCCTGCACGGCAACCCCTCGTGGTCGTACCTGTACCGCCACATGATCCCGGTGTTCAACGGAGCAGGACTGCGGGTCGTGGCGCCTGACCTGATCGGCTTCGGCCGTTCGGACAAGCCGTCGCAAGCCGAGTGGCACACGTTCGGCAAGCATCGCGCGATGCTGATGCGCTTCATCGAGCGGCTAGACCTGAGGGACATCCTGTTGGTGTGCCAGGACTGGGGAGGCCTGCTGGGCCTGACCTTGCCGCACGAGATGCCCGGTCGCTTCACGCGGCTGCTCGTGATGAACACGGGCCTGGGCACGGGCCAGGTGACCGAAGGCTTCCGGCAGTGGCGCGCGTACTCGAACACGCAGGACGATCTTCCGGTGGGCAAGCTGCTGGCGCGTGGCAAGCCCGACCTGGGTTCAGGCGAGATCGCTGCCTACGATGCGCCGTTCCCGAACGCAACCTTCAAGGCGGCGCTGAAGGCATTTCCCAACCTGGTGCCCGACGGCGACGATGCGCCCGGTGCGGCGATCAGCCGGCGCGCGCAAGACTTCTGGCAGTACGAGTGGGCGGGCGACAGCTTCATGGCGATCGGCATGAAGGATCCAGTGCTCGGCGAGGTGCCGATGCGCGCATTGCAGCAGACCATCCGCAACTGCCCGAGCCCGATAGAGGTGTCCGAGGCCGGCCACTTCGTGCCGGAGTGGGGCGCGCCGATCGCACGCGCCGCGCTGCAGCACTTCGGCCTGTCATGAGCGATGCCGGACACGCCGAGCTGCTGGCCAGAGGCCGCGAGGTGCTGGACGAGCAGCCGTTCAGCCGCCTGCTCGGTGCGCGGCTCAACATGCTGGCGCCGGGCCGCGCCGAACTGGAGCTGACCCTGCGCACCGAGCTGCTGCAGCAGAACGGCTTCGCGCACGGCGGCGTCGTCAGCTATCTGGCCGACAACGCGCTCACCTATGCTGGTGGCTCGGCGCTGGGGTTCGCGGTGGTGACTTCCGAATTCAAGATCAACTACGTGCGCCCGGCGATCGGTGAACGCCTCGTCGCGCGCGCCCAGGCGGTGGCGCTCAGCCGCACTCAAGTGGTATGCCGCTGCGACGTGCTGGCCTGGCGCGGCGGCGAAGAGAAACTATGCGCGGTGGCGCAGGGAACGATCGCGAGACTCGAAGGGCGCGGACACGCATGAAGCTGGATCTCGATACCGCGCGCGGCATCTTCGCGTCGGCACCGTTCATGGTCGAACTGGGGGTGGCACCCACCGTCGTCGGCGAGGGCGCCGTGTCGACCGAGATGCGCGTCGAGAAGCGGCACCTGCAGCACACCGGCGTCGTGCACGCCGGCGTCATGGCGACTATGGCCGACCATTCGATGGGCGCAGCGGCGCAGACGCTGGCGCCCGCAGGCCACTGGATCCTCACCGCCGAGCTGAAGACCAGCCTGCTGCGGCCGGCGCGCTGTGAACGCCTGGTGTGCGAAGCGCACGTGCTGAAGCCCGGGCGCCAGATCACGTTCACCGAAGCGCATGTGTGGGCGGTGTCGGGCGACGAGCGCACGCTGGTGATGAAGGCCTCGGCGACGATGGCGGTCACCGCACCCAAGGCCTGACGGTGGGGCCGGGATGCCTCGCACGCTCGACCAGATGCGCGACGAATGGTTCTGACGCTTCGGGAGCACGCGATGTCCACCCCTGTCCAACAGCTCTTCGACCTCACCGGCCAGCATGCGCTGGTCACCGGCGGCTCGCGGGGTCTCGGTCTGCAGATCGCCGAGGCGCTCGGCGAAGCCGGCGCCAAGATCATGCTCACGTCGCGCAAGGCGGCCGACCTCGAGGAGGCCGCCGCTCACCTTCAGGACAAGGGCATCGACACCCGCTGGATCGCCGCTGATGCGAGCGACCCCGCGCAGGTGCACAGGGTGTGCGCCGAGACGCTGGAGCGACTCGGCGCGGTGGACGTCCTGGTCAACAACGCCGGCGCAGCGTGGGGCGCGCCGGCCGAAGACCACCCGCTCGAGGCGTGGGACAAGGTGATGAACCTGAACGTGCGCAGCATCTTCCTGTTCAGCCAGGCGATCGGCAAGGCGAGCATGTTGCCGCGCAAGCGCGGACGCATCATCAACATCGCGTCGATCGCGGGCCTGGGCGGCAACCCGCCGGGGCTGGAGACCGTGGCTTACAACACCAGCAAGGGCGCGGTGGTCAACTTCACGCGTGCGCTGGCAGCCGAATGGGGCGAGCACGGCATCACCGTCAATGCGCTCGCGCCCGGGTTCTTCCCGAGCAAGATGACGCAGCACACGCTGAAGACCGTCGGCGAGAAGGAGCTGGCGTCGCACGCGCCGCTGCGACGCCTGGGCGACGACGACGATCTGAAGGGCGCTGCGCTGTTGTTCGCGTCGGCGGCCGGCAAGCACATCACCGGCCAGATCCTCGCCGTCGACGGCGGCGTCTCCTGCGTGACGGGCGGCTGAGAGCGCGGTTCTTCGAACCAAACATGTCGAAGAGTCAGCGCATTCCGTTTCCCTATCGCATCCCGTTCGTCGAGGAGCTGGGGCTGGAGCTGCACAGCGTCGGCGACGGCCGGGCCGAGCTGCGCGTCGACCTCGCCGAAGCCCACCTCAACTCGTGGGAGGTGGCGCACGGCGGCGTGCTGATGACGATGCTCGACGTCGCGATGGCGCAGGCCGCGCGCAGCGCCCACCGTCACGACGGTGTCTCCGGCCCCGGCGTGGCCACGATCGAAATGAAGACCAGCTTCGTGCGTCCGGCCGAAGGCGAGCTGCGGGCGCTGGGCAGGCTGCTGCACCGCACCGCGACGCTGGCCTTCTGCGAAGCCTCGGTGCTCGACGGCGAGGGCCAGCTTTGCGCCCACGCCACCGGCACCTTCAAGTACCTGCGCGCGCTGCCCACCACCAGGGGCGCCCTGAAGGCGCAGCGGCGCAGCCCACCACCAACGGAGTAGGACCATGGCCACCATCAACAAGCGTTTCGTGCTGGCATCGCGCCCGAGCGGCGAACCGACGCCGGCCAACTTCAGGCTCGAGGAGACGCCGCTGCCGGATTTGAACGACGGCGAGGTGCTGGTGCGTCACCACTACCTCAGCCTCGACCCGTACATGCGCGGTCGCATGAACGAGGGCAAGAGCTATGCGCAGCCGCAGCCGCTGAATGCGGTGATGATCGGCGGCACGGTCGGCGAGGTGGTCGAGTCGCGCCAAGCGGGCTACAAGACCGGCGACCCTGTCGTCGGCATGGGGGGCTGGCAGCAGTATTCGGTGGTCAACGCAGGGCAGCCTGGCGTGCTGCGCAAGGTCGACACCTCGCGCGTGCCGATCTCGGCGTACCTCGGTGCGGTCGGCATGCCGGGCGTCACCGCCTGGGTGGGGCTGAACAAGATCATCGAGGCCAAGGAGGGCGAAACCATCGTCGTCAGCGCCGCCAGCGGGGCCGTGGGCAGCGTGGTCGGGCAGCTCGCGAAAGCGCGCGGCTGCCGCGCCATCGGTGTCGCGGGCGGGGCCGACAAGTGCGGCTACGTGGTCAAGGAGCTCGGCTTCGACGCCTGCATCGATTACAGGACGCTCGCCGGCACCGATGCGATCGCCGCCGCGCTGCAGCAGGCGTGCCCGAAGGGCATCGACGGCTACTTCGAGAACGTCGGCGGCGCGATCCTCGACGCGGTGATGCGCAACGCCAACGCGTTCTCGCGCATCGCGATGTGCGGCATGATCGCCGGCTACAACGGCGTGCCGATCCCGATGGCCGCCCCGCAGCTGATCCTGACCAACCGCATGAAGGTGCAGGGCTTCATCGTCAGCGAGCACATGCCGCTTTGGCCGCAGGCGCTGGCCGAGCTGGGCGAGCGCGTGGCCAACGGCACGCTGAAGTTCCGCGAGTCGGTCGCCCAGGGGCTCGAGAGTGCGCCGGAGGCGTTCATCGGCCTGCTGAAGGGCCGCAACTTCGGCAAGCAGCTGGTGAAGCTGGTCTGAATGCTGACGTGGCACTGGCAGCGCTTCGGTGACCTGGGCATCGACGGCGTCTACGACATGCTTGCGCTGCGTGCGCGGGTGTTCGTGCTCGAGCAGGGTCCGTACCTCGACCCCGATGGTGCCGATCGGCAGGGCTGGCATTTGCTCGGGCGCAATGCGGCCGGTGAATTGATGGCCTACCTTCGCGTGCTGGACCCGGGAGTCAAGTTCGACGAGGTGTCGATCGGGCGGGTGGTGGTCGATGGTGCGCTGCGAGGGCAGGGGATCGGACACGTGCTGATGCGCGAGGCGCTGTCGCGTTGCGCCGCGATTTGGCCGGGGCAGGCCATCCGCATCAGCGCGCAGGCGCACCTGCAACGCTTCTATGCGCAGCACGGCTTCGCGAGCGCATCGGACGAATACCTCGAGGACGGCATCGCCCACGTCGAAATGCTGAGGAGCGGCGCATGAGCCATCGCACGCACGAAGTCATCAATCAGAGCACGCCGTTCGTCAGCGTCAACTTGTTCGACAGCGACCGCGGCTTGCGCGACGCGTTGCGCTTCAACGCGCCGCAGCTCGACACGAGGGCGCTGTCGGCGCTCGGCGCCGAAGCCGGCTCGGCAGAGACGGTCGAGCACGCGCGCCTGGCCAACGTGCACACGCCGGAGCTGCGCACCCACGACCGCTTCGGGCACCGCGTCGACCAGGTGGAGTTTCATCCGAGCTATCACGCGCTGCTCGGCGGCGCGTTGCGTCACGGGCTGCACGGTGCGCCCTGGTCGCGACCCGCCGGTGCGCACATCGAACGTGCGGCCGGGTTCATCGTGTGGACGCAGGCCGAGCCGTCGGTGCTGTGCCCGGTGTCGATGAGCTACGCGGTGACGCCGGCGCTGCGCGCCAACGCGCCGCTGTACGAAGCCTGGCGCACCGCCATCGCGAGCACGCGGT
>DATIFD010000455.1:0-15899 GCA_035455385.1 Burkholderiaceae bacterium | reverse complement strand
ACGCGGCAGCCTGCTTCCGCGAGAAGCGGAACGACATCGGCGTACGCATGGACGTCGTACGGGAAGCCGTGCATCAGAAAGACCGGCGGGCCGTTCGCGGGGCCCGACTCGTGGTACGCGATGGCGAGTACGCCGGCCTCGATGCTGCGCAGGGGTTTCAGTGCATTCATGGCCGGCAGCTTGCCATGGCGCGGCCACCTCTCTACGTCATCTGCCTGGCGCGTCGGAGGCGCGGTCTGCCATCAGCGCACGAGGAGGACGATGGCCACCTCTATTGCCTCGACTCCACTTCAGCGCTTGGCTCCGGCCAGGTCCTCGACGGCCTTCAGCGTATTCGCCACGTGGCCCTCGGGACTCATGCTCTGATGGCTGTAGACGATACGTCCGCCGCGGTCGATGACGTAGGAGATGCGGCTGGCCATGCTGGGCATCAGCATCATCTTCGCATCGTAGGCGCGGATGACCTTGCCATCGGCGTCGCCGGCCACCGCGAACTGGCTGCGGCACGCCTCGACCGAAAAGCGGCGGATCGTCTCGGCGTCGTCGTTGGACACGCCGATCACCGTGGCGCCCAGCGCATTGAACCGCGGCGTGGCCTCGGCGAAGGCGTGGGCTTCGATCGTGCAGCCGGTGGTGAAGGCCTTGGGGAAGAAGTACAGCACCACCGGCCCGCGTGCCAGCGCCTCGGCGAGCGAGAACTTGAAGGGCTTGCCGCCCAGCGCGGCATCCAGCGTGAAGTCCGGGGCGCGCTCGCCGTTGGGCAGCGCGGCCCGTGCGGCCGGCGCCAGGCCGGCCGGACCGAGTGCAACGGCGATCGAGAAAGTGCGGCGATCCATGTGCAGGCTTCAGCGGGTGAAGACACCGCGAGTGTGCCTGCCCGTGCGCGACCCCGCGGCGCGGCGGGGCATCGGCGGACGGCGTGGCGCGAGGGCATCACGCGCGTGGTCCTGTCGCTGCTGGAGTTGGTGGAGCGCCAGGTGGCGCTCGTGCCGTGCGCGCGCGCCGAGCGGCGGTCTTGCGGAGTGCTTGCATTGTGACCGACCGCCACCGTCGACGCGCCGCGCTCAATCGTCGTCTGCGTCGTGGTGCGTGCCGCGCAGCGGACCTTTTGCTTTCACGTTCAACCCGCTCCCGGTGTCCCCGACGGGGATCAACCCGCGCGGCGAATCGTGCCACTGCCAGGCACCGAAGGACACAACGGCCAGCAAAACCAGGCCTGCGAGCCAGGCGCGGTTGTGCCGTACGGGGCTCGGGCCATTGCCGCGCACACGGCCAGTCAGCATCGGTAGGGCCTGGTTCTGGCGTCGCAGGACACTTACCCCCGCGATGAGTCCCAGGTGGGCCAGCACCACGGTCAGGAAGGCGTTGCCGAAGAACTCGTGCACCTCCTCCAGCCAGTGGCCCCAGTCGTTGTAGGCGCCATAGCCGCTGAGCACGAGTGGCGCCACCAGCGCGAGCATCGTCACGATGGCCAGCGCCACGGACAGGTTCTGGGCTTGCCGCCAGTTGATTGCCGAGAAGGAGCGCGCGAGCCGCAGCGAGCGCAGCCAGGCCGGAGCGCCGGCAAGCCTGCGCCACAGCAGCCCCAGTCTGGCTTGGCGTGGCCCGAAGATGCCGTACAGCACGCGGAAGCCCAACAGGCCGGCAAAGGCGTAGCCCAGGGTCACGTGCAGCAGCCGCCAGTGTTCGCTCTCGGCAGTCACGTATGCGCCGAGGAAGGTCGATGCGAACAGCCAATGGAACATGCGGGTCGGCGCATCGACCACCAGCCGGCTGGCCGCCGCGGTGCTCGTGCGGTCGCCTGCACCAGCGGCGGCCGAAGGTGATGCAACCATCTCGATCTCCTCTTTTGCTCAGTCGATCCAGGCCCAGCGTTGACGCAGCGTCAGCCCAGCGGGCATGCGCAGGTCGTCATCGTCGAAACGCCCGCGCTCGGCGCCGGTGTGGCAGGCCGCGCAGTTGGCGGCGCTCTTCACGCTCGGCAGTTGCCAGATCGCCGGCTCGACCTTCCGGTGCTTGCGTTCGAACCAGGCGGAACGGGTGATGCGCTCCTGCGGCGGTTCCTCGGCGACGCGTTTGTAGGTGCCTGCGTGGGACTGAAGCCAGGCGCCGAGTTGCTGCACCGTGGCGGCGTCAGTCGACGCGTCGGTGCCGTAGTGACGGTCCAGGCCGCTCATGACGCGCTGCCACGAGCGTGCAGGCAGCATGCCCGGCGGATAGGCGACGTGGCAGGAAGCGCATTCCTGTAGGTACGCGGGTGGCACGGCGCGCGGCATCGCCCGCCCTTCGTCGGCGATGGCCGCACCGATGGGGGCGAGCCCGACGATTGCAGCCAGCAGCGCGCGAGGCAGAAGCTCATTCATCGAGGGACACTCCAATCAAAGGCCTCACTTGAGGCCGCTGAGGTACGCCAGCACGTCGGCCTTCTCCGCGGCACTGCACTCGCGGGCCAGCACGTCCTTGCAGTTGCGGCGGAACCACTTCTCAACTCGCGCCGAGTCGGTGAAGGCCTTCGCGTTGAACGCCGGCGCCAGCGGGTCGATGGCCTTGCCCGTGGTGGCGTGCTTGCCCATGCCGGTGGGCGGGGTGCCGTGGCAGGAGGCGCACGACCACTCTGCGCCGTGCTTGCCATTGAAGAACGTCTGGCCGCGCCCGGCGTCGCCAGGCGTGCCTGCCTGCGCGCTCCAGTGGGCCAGTTGTTGCGCGATCGTCGTGTCGGCGGCGCGCACGGGCGTCCAGACAACGGCGGCAAGAGCGGCGACGAGCAAGGCAGGGGTGAGCGGGCGCAATCTCAAGGCAGGCTCCGGGGCAGGTGACGGCTCGCACTGTGCAAAGCCGCGCTTGAACGGCATCTGAAGCAACCGTTCATCGAGCATTCAGATTCGGCTCGGGACAATCGGGGCGTGGCTCCGATCCTGTCGACGCTCGCCGCCTTGCTGGCGCTGGTGCTGACCAGCCCACTGGCGCTCGCAGACAACGACCAGGATCGGGCGCGCGCAGCGGTGCAGGCCGGCGACGTTCTGCCGCTGAAGACGGTACTGGAGCGGCTTGAGCGAGATCACCCGGGCCAGGTGCTGGAGGTGGAGCTCGAGCAAGACGCTGGCCGCTGGATCTACGAGATCAAGCTGCTCCAGCCGGGCGGTCGGCTTGTCAAGCTCGAGCTCGACGCAGCGAGCGGAGAGGTCCTGCGGCGCAAGGAGCGTTCGCGAAAGTCCGACGTGCGCCCCTGATACGCTCGATGCCGTGAGACTGCTGCTGGTCGAAGACGACCCGACATTGCGCGCCCAGTTGCGCTCTGGCCTCGAAGAGGCCGGCTACGCGGTCGACGAAGCCGACAATGGTCGGGACGCGCACTTTCAGGGCGACACGGAGGCCTACGACGCGGTCGTGCTCGATCTCGGCCTGCCGCTGCTCGACGGGCTGACGGTGCTGAAGCGCTGGCGCGAGTCCGGGCGGGCCATGCCGGTGCTCATCCTGACCGCACGCGACAACTGGAGCGAGAAGGTGGCCGGCATCGACGGCGGTGCCGACGACTACCTGACCAAGCCTTTCCACATGGAGGAGTTGCTCGCCCGGGTGCGCGGCTTGATCCGCCGCGCGGCCGGTCAGGCGTCTCCGGTTCTTCGCTGCGGCGAACTCGCCTTGGACACGCGCAGTGGCCGCGTCACGCTGGGCGGCCAGACGGTGACCCTCACCAGCCACGAGTTCAAAGTGCTGGAGTACCTGATGCATCGGCCGGGCGCTGTGGTCTCGCGCACCGAGCTGACCGAACACATCTACGCCCAGGACTTCGATCGCGACTCCAACACCATCGAGGTCTTCGTAGGGCGTCTGCGCAAGAAGCTGCCGCCGGGGCTGATCGAAACCGTCCGCGGCCAGGGCTACCGTCTGGCGGTGGCGTGAGGCGCTGGCATCGGGTCGGCTCGCTGCGCCTGCGGCTGCTGGGCGCCACGCTGGCGACGCTCGTCGTGGCGCTGGCAGGGGCGCACTGGTGGCTCGCGGGGTTGTTTCGCGAGCATGTGCTTCAGCAGTTCGACATCACCTTGTCGCAGCAGCTGGATCAGCTGACGGCGCGTCTCGAGTTCGATGCCCAGGGCCTCCCCGTCATCGGTCCGCGGGGCATGAGCGACCCGCGCTGGGAGAAGCCGTACTCCGGCCTCTACTGGCAGATCGATCGCGGCGATCCGGGTCAGCGCCGCAGCGTCCTGCGCTCCCGCTCACTGTGGGATGCCGAACTGCGTCTGCCCGACGATGCCCCGGCCGATGGCGCGGTGCACCGGCATGAGATCGCCGGACCGCAGGGCGAGAAGCTTCGCGTCGTGGAGCGGTCGTTGCAGGCGCCCGCGCCGGCAGACTCCCGATGGCGCCTGATCGTCGCGGGCGACATGCGCGATGCGGTGGCGGCCATCGAACGCTTCACCGGGGTGCTGGCGGCGTCGCTCGTCGGCCTCGGTGTGCTGCTGGTGCTTGCAGCGCTGGCCCAGGTCGGGGTGGGGCTGGCCCCGCTCAAGACGATGCAGCAGGGGCTGCAACGCGTACGCGAAGGTCGGGAGCAGCGCCTGGGTGGGCGGTTTCCGGCCGAAGTGCAGCCCCTCATCGACGAGTTCAACGGCGTGCTCGATCGCAACGCGGAGGTTGTGGCGCGCGCCCGAGCCCAGGCGGGCAATCTCGCGCATGCCTTGAAGACACCGCTGGCGATACTCGGTCAGGCGGCTCGCGAGGCGGGGCCGTCCGAGTTCTCGGCGCTGGTGAGCGAACAGGTTCAGGTCGCCGAGCGCCACCTGCACTGGCATCTCGCGCGCGCACGCGCGGCGGCCACCCAGCACGTGCCAGGGCAGCGAACCCCGCTCGAGCCGGTCCTGGGCAGTTTGCTGCGGGCGATGGAGAAGCTGCACGCCGACCGGCATCTGGACTTGGGGGCCGACGACGTGCCGGCCGATCTCGCGTTCGCGGGGGAGGAGCAGGATCTGCAGGAGATGTTGGGAAACTTGCTCGACAACGCCTGCCGCAGCGCACGCCGCGCCGTCAGCGTCCGGGCCACTCGAGAGGGGCCGTGGCTGCGGATCACGGTGGACGATGACGGGCCCGGCATTGCGCCCGAACAGCGGGCCGCGGTGCTGCAGCGCGGAGTTCGATTGGACGAGACCCGCGCCGGCAGCGGGCTGGGTCTCGCCATCGTGGTCGACCTGGCCCGCCTGTACGGTGGCGATCTCACGCTGGACGGTGCCGACGCAGGGGGCCTCAGCGCGCGACTGTCACTGCCTGCTGCGGCCGGCCTTGATCCGTCGGCTGGTTCGAGGCGGTCAAGCGGTTCGGCACCGGCTTGACTGCACCCCGCGCGTGAAGTGTCAGGTCATGTGCTGCGGCGGCAGCCCTGCCGCGGCCGCCTCCCCTGGGTGCCGCGCGAGGCTCATCGGCATCGACACGAAGGCGGTGAAGATCACGGGGACCAATGCCAGTGCGACGGTGCCGATGAAGCGGGCGAGGAAGCGGTGCAGTTCGGTGTGCATGGTGGACTCCGGTAAACCGATCGATGGAGTCAGTATCGGGAGGTGCGCATGAACGCCGTCTGAACGGCACGAGACGCTGTTGCTGTTGATGGGGGTCAACCGATCTCCGACCTCGGTTGACCAGAATCACCGATGTGTCCGGTGCAGCGCACCGCTGGCTCCTCGCAACCCGATCGATGACTGCACTGCAACTGCTCGCCTGGATCTCGGCAGCGCTGCTGCTGCAGCTGGCGATGGGCGTGGCGTGGACATTGTGGCGGCGCACGAGCGCACCGGCCGCAGGCGAGGGCAAGGCGGCGCCGTCGGTCCGAGCCGACGCGGCGTGGGGCGGATGGCGCGAGTTTCGCGTGGTACGTCGCGACTACGAAGATCCTGCGCACACCCAGTGCTCCTTCTACCTTCGGGCGGCAGATGGTCAGCCGCTGCCGGCATTCAAGCCGGGCCAGTTCCTGACCTTCTCTCTGGATCTGCCCGAAGGTGAAGCAGGTGCCGCAGCTGGGAAGCGCACGATCACCCGCTGCTACTCGCTGTCCGACGGTCCCGATCCGGCGCACTACCGGGTGACGATCAAGCGCGTTCTGCCGCCGACCGATCATCCGGACTACGAGCCGGGCCTGTCGTCCAACCACTTCCATGACCGCGTCCAGGTCGATCACCTCTTGCGGGTGAAGGCGCCTTCAGGGCACTTCTTCATTGACCCGGATGCATCGGTGCCTGCCGTGCTGATTGCCGGTGGCATCGGCATCACGCCGATCATGAGCATGCTGCGCTGGTGCATGGCCAACCAGCCGCAGCGGGCGGTTCACGTCTACTACGGTCTGCGCAATCGGGACGAGCATGCGTTCAAGACGCTGCTCGAGGGAATGGCGGCCTCGCACCCGACGCTGCGGCTGCATGTCGTCTACAGCCGCCCTGCAGCGGCCGACGTCCGCGGGCGCGACTACGAGCACCAGGGGCACGTCGACGTCGAGCTGCTGCGCAAGACGCTGCCGCACGGGCGCCACCGGTTCTATGTCTGTGGTCCACCGGCCATGATGCAGACCCTCGTGCCGGCCCTGGCCGAGTGGGGCGTGCCGGTCACCGACATCCACTTCGAGGCGTTCGGCCCGGCGTCCGTCAAGCTGCCCGGCGCGACGGCCGCTGCGGCGCCCGCGGTGAACGGCGTCGAGGTGAAGTTCCAGCGTTCCGGCCGCACCCTGACCTGGGACGGCGAGGACGCCTCGCTGCTCGACTTCGCGGAGCGCCACGGCATCGAGGTCGAGTCCGGATGCCGCTCGGGCGGCTGCGGAACCTGCGAGACCCGCCTGCTCGAAGGCTCGGTGCAGTACGAGCATGCGCCGGATCACGACGTCGCGGCGGGCCACTGCCTGCTCTGCGTCGGCCGGCCCGCCACGCCGCTGGTGCTGGAGGCCTGATGCCGCTGAAGGCCCGACTCTTCCGACGCGAGGTGCTGCCCTTCGTGGCGAGCTTCGCATTGCTGGCCGTCGCTGCCTTGGCGCTCGACGGCGTGCTGCACCTGCTGGACCTGCTGTGGATCGGCCGCTGGCTCGGCATCCCGGGAACGCTGCTCATCATCGGTTCCATCGCCTACTCGCTGCGCAAGCGCAAGCTCATCCGCCGCGGCCATCCGGCCAGGCTGCTGCGCTGGCACGAAGTCCTGGCCTGGCTGGGTTCGCTGCTGGTGCTGGTGCACGCCGGCGTCCACTTCAATGCCATCCTCGGCTGGCTCGCCGTGTGGGCGATGCTGATCAACGTCGGCAGCGGCCTGACCGGCAAGTTCCTGCTCGACCGTTCGCGCCGTCGCCTGGAGGAAGCCCGGCAGCGCATGCGCGGCCGCGGCCTGCCGGAAGCGGAACTCGAAGACCAGCTCTATTGGGACAGCCTGACCTTCGACGCGGTCAAGCAATGGCGCGTGGTGCACTTCCCGATCACGCTGGCGTTCGCGGTGCTGGCCACGGCCCACATCGTGGCCATCTTCCTGTTCTGGGGCTGGAAGTGAAGAAGCGCCCGGTCCTGCTGATCGTCATCGCGCTGAACCTCGTGGTCCTGGTGGCGCTGGCGTTCGTCTATCCGCACCTGATGGTCAGCCCGGGGCCGCTGGTGAAGGGGCACGAGGAACTGACCACCGACTGCTTCGCATGCCACGCCGCCTGGCGCGGTGCGTCGACGCAGCGCTGCACCGGGTGCCATGCCGTGGCCGATGTCGGTCTGAAGACCACCAAGGGCGTGCCGATCCCGACGCGCACCGTGAAGGTCTCGTTTCACCAGGAGCTGATCGAGCAGGACTGCATGGCCTGCCACAGCGACCACCAGGGACCCCGGCTCACCAAGCGCAGCCGCAAGCCGTTCTCGCACGCACTGTTGAAGGTCTCGGTGCGAGCGCAGTGCTCGTCATGCCACGCCGCCCCGAAGGACACCGTGCACCGCGACGTCAAGGTCGAGTGCAGCCAGTGCCACGAGAGCAAGGCATGGAAGCCCGCGCATTTCGACCACAAGCTGCTGGCGCCGGCCGTGCTCGAGCGCTGCGAGAGCTGCCACAACGCGCCGACCGATCCATTGCACCGCCAGATCCGGGGCAGCTGCAAGTCCTGCCACACGACCGAGGCCTGGAAGCCGGCGACCTTCGACCACGGCAGGTACTTCGTGCTGGATCGCGACCATCAGACCTCCTGCGAAATCTGCCACAAGAACAACGACTACAGCCAATACACGTGCTACGGGTGTCATGAGCACTCGCAGGCCAAGGTGCGCAGGAAGCACCTCGAGGAAGGCATCCGCGACTTCGAGAACTGCGTGGAGTGCCATCGGGATCCACGGATCGAACCCGAGAAGGGCCGCGGGCACGAGCGCGGCGGGCGCGAGCGGGACTGAGGCTCGCTACCTGCCGATTCGCGGCCGAGCCATCAGGGTGGGTGGTGGCTGCCGTTGGCGTAGCCCCGACGCAAAGCAGTCGAGCGGATTGGCGCTGCTAGACCACTCGTGACGCATTGCGCAGCACCCGAAGCGACCTTCAACCGGCGGCAGGTACCAGCGGGCCCGCGTGATCGCCGACCTATGCGACCGCACGGGCCCAAAGCACGATGACCGGAACACATCGCGGGACGAAGAGGTTTTGTTATGGGACTGGTCGCGCTTCTGCACGTGGCGATCGTTGCTGCGTGGACGGTCCTTGCCGGCGGCGCCGACAACCAAACAACTGACGCTCAACCCCGATCGAGTGTGGTCATGCGCAATCGCTCCAACGCGGTAGTCCGAGTCCTGGGCTGGGTGATTTGTGTCGGCATTGCCGCAGCGGTCCTGGCGGACAGTTCGGTTGGCGGTACGCAATTCTCAGTGGCGCGCTTCCCGGAGACGGTCTTTGGTCCGAATGGCCTGGCAGACGCGGAATTCACGCCGCCGCTCGACGACTAGCGAATGAGGCCCATAGCTCTAGCGGCGAGGCTTCAATACCCATCGGCTGCCGTTCACCCGGACCGAGCGGCTCAAGCAGCAGCCCGTGAAGCCACGGGGACCGCAACTTCAGCCACCTGCTGCTTGATGAACTGACTGCGCATCGGTCGCAGTACGAACCATGCAAGCAACGCAGCTGCGACATTCATGCCTGCGGCCGCCATGAACACGGCATGCCAGTTGCCGGTAGCCGCCGTGAGCACGCTCGACAGCGGCACCAGCAGCGACGCCGTGCCCTTGGCTGTGTAGAGCAAACCCGCGTTTGCTGTCGCGAATTTCGTTCCGAAGGTGTCTGCGTTGGTCGATGGGAACAGGCTATAGATCTCGCCCCACGCGAAGAAGACGAGCCCGCTCAGAACGACGAACATCACTGGCTGCCGCCCGAAGCTGTACAAGCAGGCTATCCCGATCCCCTCCACGGCAAACGCGATGAGCATCGTGGCCTCACGCCCAATATGGTCGGAGACCCAGCCGAAGAACGGGCGCGTCAGACCGTTCAACACGCGGTCCAGCGTGAGCGCAAAGGTCAACGCCGGGAGCGTGAGCCCGAGGATGCTGACCGGCACGTCGGCAATTCGGAAGTCCTTGGCGATTGGCGCCAATTGCGCCACCGCCATCAGACCGCCAGCAGCCACCAGCACGAACATCAAGTACATCACCCAGAACACCGGCTGGCGGATGATCTCCAGCGGCCGGTAGTCGCGCGTGTTCTGGATGACGCGCGCCGAATGCTTTGCCGCGCTCGCCGTGCGGGGAAAGCCCGCGCGCAACAAGCGACGCGGGTCGCTCAACCCGATCGCGATCAGCATCACGATGACTCCCTGCCCGATTCCAAAATACAGGAACGCGGTCTCGTAGCCCATCGTCTTGATGACGGCCTGTATCGGCAGCACGGTCAGCGCCGACCCGGCGCCGAAGCCTGCGGCCGTGAGCCCCGCGGCCAGGCCGCGCCGATCCGGGAACCACTTGAGCGCGTTGCCCACGCAGGTGCCGTAGACCGCACCCGCGCCAACTCCGCTGATCGCTGCTGCGACATAGAACGCCGTCAGCGACGAGGCAAAGGAGTTCATGACCCAGCCCGCGCCGCAGAGCAGTCCGCCCGCCAGCACCACGGGCCGCGGCCCGAAACGGTCCACGAGATAGCCCTCGACCGGCACCAACCAGGTTTCGGTCAGCACGAAGATCGTGAACGCCACCTGGATCGCGGCCTTTGTCCAGCCGTGCTTGTCGGTGATTGGATTGACGAACAGCGTCCAGCCGTACTGCAGGTTAGCGATCATCACCATGCAGAGGATGCCCATGAACAACTGCATCCAGCGGTAGCTGGGGGGGCGCTCCATCAACGGCAGTGCGTCAGATGTCATCGTCTTGTCTCCATAGATACAGCGTCAGGTGCGCGAACTTGACTGCGCTCGCACCGTGGGTGTCCACCGAAACCACTGGCGCGTCCGGAGCCATTGCAATCCGAGGCGTGTTCGAGAGCGCTTGACTCAGGTCAAGACTTGGGAAATCCATGATCTCGTGGGCGGTGCGGTCTGAATGGAAGCTGAACGCTCGGCACATCGGAAGCTCTAGGAACCCTCAGGCGCCGATGGCAACATGAGTGACCTCAAGCGCGCTCAGCCCCACAGGGGTGGCCCGGAGATTTCCCTTGTCCTCCACATTCGATCCCGAGGGCTATGCCCAGCGTCAGCTCGACGCGTACAACGCGCGTGACTTGGAGCGCTTCGTCGCCGAGTACACCGACGATGTGCAAGTGTTCGTACTCCCCGATCCAAAGCCGGTCAGCGTGGGCAAAGCCGCCCTGGCGGTGCACTACCGCGACAACCGCTTCAACTTGCCCGACCTGCACGCCAAGTTGGTCAGCCGCATGGTTTTCGGCAACAAGGTCATCGACCAGGAAATCGTCTATGGCGTCCCGGGTGCGCCACTCGATGGAGCGGCCATCTACGAGGTGACGCCCAAGGGCATCGCCAAGGTATGGTTCGTTCGTCCCACCTGAGCCGGAGTCGATCGATACTCCTGATCCATGCGACAGAGTGCAACGCCACCCCCAACGGTGATCCTCGGCTGCGGCACCTTCGGCGGGATCGGGGGTGCGCGGCACCTGGTCGGCAAGGGGCTCGATGAGTCAGCTTCCGCCGACGCCATGGACGAGGCCGCTCGGCTGGGCATCCACTTCTGGGATACGGCGAGCCGTTACGCGGACGGCGCCAGCGAGACGATGATCGGCGAGTGGCTCCGAAGCCGACCCAAGGAGCTGACCACATCCATCCGCATCGCCACCAAGGTCGCACCCGCCAGCCTGTCCGGCGAGACTTCCACCCCATTCGACAGGCACCATGTCGCGGACCACCTGAACGCCAGCCTGGCGCGGCTCGGGCGACCTAGAGTGGAGCTCTTCCTGGCGCACGCCCCCTGTGCAATCACTCCCGTTGACGTGGTGGTCGAGGCCTTCGCCGCCGTGGCAGAGGACGGTCGGGCCGAGCGCATCGGCTGCTGCAATATCGACGCCCCGTGGCTGCGCGCAGCGCTGGATGCGGCCGATCGCCTGGGTGTGCAGCCATTCGAGTGGGTCCAGAACGGCTACAGCCTGTTGAACCCGGACGCGGAGAATGAAGTACGGGCAATCTGCCGCGAGCGCGGCATCGCCTTCTCACCGTACTCGCCCCTTGCAGGCGGGATACTCGCCGGCCGCTACCGCCGAGGGCAGCCACCGCCACCGGACTCGCGATTGGCCCTGCGTCCCGATGGACAGGCCTTGTCGCCGGCGATCCACGATGCCCTGGACCGGCTGCGGCAGATCGCCGACGGCGTGGGCGTGGACTGCGCATCGCTGGCCCTGGCCTGGCTCTTCCGGCATCCCGATTGCTTGGCGCCCGTCGTCGGGCCGGCTCGACGGGGCCCTCACCTCAATCATGTTGCCCGGGCACGCGCACTGCAGCTGGACGACGACACCTGGCTGCACCTGCAAAGGGTGTTCGCGTCGGCTTCAAGTCGCCCTGAGAACGCGGCCTGAGCGGGTCAGCCCCATCGCTTTCGGGAGCGTGCTCCGGCCACGCGTGGACGACTGCATTCCTCGCCGCTGCGAATGCCGCCTCTCGCGACACCGCAGGGGATTCGGTGCTGGCCGTGTTCCCGTCGAGCGTCCACCAATTTCGGCTGGCCGTCGCCCGTACTGCGTGGTGGCTTGCGCGGGGCAGACCTGGTCTCCGGCCTGGCCATTCGACGACGCGATGTTCGCCCGCTCTGCGGACCTTCGACAACCACCCGCTGCCGGCCTCTACTGGTAGTCCACCGCGTCGCGGTACGCCGGCTCCTCGCGCATCGCCCAATACGCGTCGCGCAGGCGCTGCGTCACCGGGCCGGGAAACTGCCGCACCGGCTGGCCGTCGATGCGCGCGATCGGCAGGATGCCGCCGCCAGTGGAGGTGAGGAACACCTCGTCGGCGCTGCGCACGTCGGCGGCGGGCAGCGGCTCGACGCGCAGCGCGATGTCGAGCCGCTGGCACAGCTCGATCGCGGTGCGCCGCGAGATGCCTTCGAGCACACCGCTGGCGCCGGTGTGCACGACGCCGCCCTTGACGATGAACACGTTGAAGCCCGGGCCCTCGGTGACGTTGCCGTCGGCATCGACGACGCAACTGGTGTCGTGGCCGCGCTCGTAGGCGTCGAACATCGACTGCACCAGGTCGATCCAGTGGTAGTTCTTGGCCCGCGGGTCCACCGACTCCGGTGCAATGCGACGCCGCTCGCTGATGTGCAGGTCGATGCCGGCCTTCTGCTTGTCCGGCGGCGCGATCCACACGTACGGCAGCGCGTAGGCGTAGAAGCGGTTCTGCGCCAGCCGCGGGTCGCGCGCGCCGCGCGGCGGCACGCCGCGGGTGCACACCATCGCGACGTAGGCGTCCTTGAGGCCGCCGGCGCGCACGCAGCCGTGCAGGATCTGCCGCAGCTGCTCGCGGTCGTACGGAATCGCCAGCCGCAGCGTCGCCAGGCTGGCGAAGAAGCGGTCGATGTGGTCGGCCAGGCGGAAGAACGCGCCGTTCCACACGCTGGCGACGTCGTAGGTGGCGTCGGAGCGCGTGAATCCCCAGTCGAACAGCGAGATCTTGCCTTCGGACAGCGGCGCGTACTGTCCGTCGATGTAGACGGCGCCGCCGTCGAAGGCGCCCACGGGTGGCTTGGCGGGGATGTCCATCGGTGCTCCGGTCGTCAGACGGACACTTTACCCGCCACCGACGAGCGCGCTGTGCGGACCCGGGCCGTCACCAGCTGGCGGCGAACGAGTCGGCGTCGAAGCGTGCGTCGCGCGTGATCTCCCCCAAGTCGACGAACTCGAAGTCGCTCATGCGCAGCGTCTGGACCTGCGAGATCGTGCTCGCGCTCCAGGCCGCGCTCGGGTCGCCCCGCACGTAGAGGTCGCTGCCGATGTCGGCCGCGATCACGCCCGTAGCGCTGCATCGCGGTGGCGAGGGCCTTGGCCTGGGTGGTCCAGTTCGACGGGATCGCGACGCCGGCCTTCAAGCGCAGATCGCACCGAACGGGATGTTGCCCGTGCTGTTGCCTGCGCGGTGGCGCGCCGGCCAGACGCGCCATGCGGGTGCGAGGTTTGGTGACGCGGCTCACATCCGGCAGCGGCCGCGTGACGCGCGGTGTCGGATGCGATGGCCTCGGGACGCCTGCGTCGGCACGGATGCAAGCGCCGGGCCTGCGGCGTGAGTGCCGCTCAATTGCCTTGCAGGTAGCGCGCCGCCAGCGTGTCGAGCGCGGCCGGCGTCAACCGCAGCCGCTGGGCGAGGTAGCGTTCGACCCCGCCGTGCTCGGCGTCGATGATGCCCAGCGCGGTGTCCAGGAAGCCCGGCTGCACGCCCCACAGCACGGCCCACGCGTCGCCGGGCAGGTCGCCCGGGGCCGGCGTGGGGTCGGCCGCCAGTTCGTTGGTCAGCAGGTAGTCCTGCCGCACCACATCGCGCGGTACGCCCAGCGCCAGCAGCACCAGCGCGACGGCCACGCCGGTGCGATCCTTGCCGGCGGTGCAGTGGAGCACCGCCGGAGCGTCGGACTCGATCAGGTGCTCGAACAGCTCGGCGTAGCGGTCGGCGCGGTCGCTGACCAGGCTGCGGTAGAGCTCGTGCATCAGCTCGGCCACCAGCGGCGCCGTGAGCGTGCCGCCGGCGTGCGTGACCTCGTTCATCCGCTGCACGACGGTGGGCTCGATGGCCAGCGAGTGCTGCGTCGCGCCGGGCAGGTGATACGGGGTCGCGGCACGCTCGTCGACGCCGCGAAAGTCGAACGTGCGCGCCAGCTGCAGCGGCGCCAGCCGCGCACGATCGGCCGGCGTCAGGTCGGCCAGGTGATCGGAGCGAAACAGTCGCTGCCAGCGCAGCGGGCGGCCGCCGTGGCCGACGTAGCCACCGAGGTCGCGGAAGTTCGGGGCGCCCTGCAGGCGCCAGAGCCGTTGGGGCGTTTCGGGCATCGCGCGATTGTGGCGCCGGCGCCCGATGCAGCGGCGTCAGCGGAAATTGGTCAGCATCCGCTCCAGGGCCATCGTGAACGGCGACTGCATCATCGGCAGCGTGACCAGCATGCCGATCAAGCCAACCGAGAGCGTGATCGGGAAGCCCACCGCGAACACGTTGATCTGCGGCGCCACGCGCGAGATGACACCGAGCACGATGTTGACGAACAGCAGCATGCCCACCAGCGGCAGCGCAATCCACAGCGCCAGCTGGAACACCTCGGCACCCCAGGTCTGCGGCTGCAGCTCGCGCACCCAGCCGAGGGCGTCGGCGCTGACCGGAAAGGCGCTGAAGCTCTGCACCAGCGCGGCGATCACCGCGAGGTGGCCGTCGATCACGATGAACAGCAGCGCCACCATCGCGCCGAATAGGCGGCCCGAGCCGTTGGTCTGCGACGCCGTGCCCGGATCGAAGAAGCTGGCAAAGTTCAGCCCCATCTGCAGGCCGATCAACTCGCCGGCCATCTCGACGCCCGCGAACACGATGCGCACCGCGAAACCGAGCACCAGCCCGATCAGCACCTGCTGCACGGCCAACAGCAGCGCCGCCGGCGAGTCGAGCGCGACCGCAGGCATCGGCGGCAGCGAGGCCTGCGCGGCCACCGTGATGAAGAAGGCCAGCGCGATGCGCACCCGCACCGGCACCACGCGCTGCCCGATCACCGGCAGCGACGTGAACAGTGCCAGCGCACGCAGGAACGGCCACAGCAGCGGCGTGATCCACGCCTGAAGTTGAGCGTCGGTGAACGTCAGCATGGAGGGCCGGCGCGAGTGCGCGGCTGCGGGCGCTTCAGTTGATCGCGCCGGGAATGCTCTGCAGCGTGCGCTGGATGTACTCGACCAGCGTGGTCAGCATCCAAGGCCCGGCCACCGCCAGCATCGCCACCGCCGCCAGCACCTTGGGCACGAACGACAGCGTGGCCTCGTTGATCTGCGTGGCGGCCTGCAGCACGCTGACGACGAGGCCCACCACCAGCACGGTGAGCAGCACCGGCGCCGCGACCATCAGCATCAGCATCAGGCCCTGTTGTCCGAGGGTGAAGACTTGTTGTGCGTCCATGTCATTGCGTTGTTCGGAGATCTAGCGGGGCGAAGCCGGGGGCGGGTGTGCGCCGGCGCTCGAATGCGGCGCCCTCCGCTTCGCTCCGGGTCCCCTGCGGTGCTCGGGCAGCGCGGGCGGCCACACAAACTCGCCCTCGCGCGGGCGCGACGCTGCTGTCGCAGCGCCGCTGCGCTCGGAGCTCAAACAGTGTGTGGCCGACGCGTCGCCTCAGGGCGACGCGCAACCCTCGCCGCCCGGCGCTCCTCGGCGCCGCATAGGTCGCTGCCGACGCACACCCACCCCCGGCTTTGCCAGCAGCACCGAGGCGTGCATCTTCGAAGACCACGCGCGTCTCAGCGCGGTGGGCGGTGCCCGG
>DATIFD010000454.1:0-5199 GCA_035455385.1 Burkholderiaceae bacterium | reverse complement strand
TGGTCATCGCGCACCGCCTGGCCACGGTGCAGCGCGCCGACCGCATCGTCGTGCTCGACTCCGGCCGCATCGTCGAAACCGGCAGGCACGCCGAGTTGGTGGCGAGCGGCGGGCTGTACGCGCGCCTGGCCGCGATGCAGTTCCACCTCGAGCAGGCGGGCGAACCGGCGCGCTCCTAGAATCGGCAGCATGAATTCATCGCGCCCGGTCCGCTCGCAATACGAAGACTTGATGCGCCATGTGTTCACGCATGGCGCGCCCAAGACCGACCGCACCGGCACCGGCACGCACAGCGTGTTCGGCCACCAGATGCGCTTCGATCTGCGCGACGGCTTTCCGCTCGTCACCACCAAAAGAGTGCACTTCAAGAGCATCGCGCTGGAGCTGCTGTGGTTCCTGCGCGGTGAGTCCAACGCCAACTGGCTGCGCGAGCGCGGCGTGACGATCTGGGACGAGTGGGCCAGCCCCGAAGGCGAGCTCGGCCCCGTGTACGGCGTGCAGTGGCGCAGCTGGCCCACGCCCGACGGCGGCCACGTCGACCAGATCGCGCAGGTCGTCCGGCAGCTGAAGACCGACCCCGACTCGCGGCGCATCATCGTCAGCGCGTGGAACGTGGCCGACATCCCGAAGATGGCGCTCGCGCCATGCCACGCGTTCTTCCAGTTCTACGTTGCCCCGCCCGAGCGCGCCGGCGCGCCGCGCCGCCTGAGCTGCCAGCTCTATCAGCGCAGCGCCGACATCTTTCTCGGCGTGCCGTTCAACATCGCGAGCTATGCGCTGCTCACGCACATGCTGGCGCAGCAGTGCGACCTCGACGTCGGCGATTTCGTCTGGACCGGCGGCGATTGCCACATCTACAGCAACCACGTCGAGCAGGTGACGACGCAGCTCGCGCGCCAACCGTTCCCTTACCCCGTGCTGCGGATGAAGCGCCGGCCGCCGTCGGTCTTCGACTATGCCTACGAGGACTTGGAGCTCCTCGAGTACGAGAGCCATCCGGCGATCAAGGCGCCGGTGGCGGTCTGACGCCCCGCACGGCCGCGGGCCGGGCTCGCGACACAACGTCCTGTGACAGCCCGTGCCCGCGCGACGGGACAATCCCGGCCACTTGCCGCGTACACGCACGTCACACCGGGGAGCAAGGCATGACGACGCCAGGCACGAACCGCAGCGCCCGATGGTTCCGGCTGATCGCCTTGTGCACCGCCGTCTCGGCCTGCGGCGGCGGCGACTACAGCGCGCCGGCGCCAGCGCCGCCGCCGGCCGGCGGCGCCGACACCCAGCCACCGACGGTAGCGTTCACCGCGCCGGCGGCGCTGGCGGACGGGCTGACCGGTACGCTGCAGATCGCCGCCGACGCGAGCGACGACGTCGGCGTTGCCAGCGTCGAGTTCCAGGTCGACGGCGTCACCGTTGCCAGCGTCGCCGCAGCGCCGTACGGCGCCAGCGTCGACACGACGGCGTACCCATCGGGTCAGCACGTGCTACGCGCGCGCGCCAGCGATGCCGCGGGCAACCAGTCGGCCTGGGCCACCCGCACCGTCCGCTTCGGCGGCGCGCGCGCAGCACCCGGCGGATTCAGCCGCAACACCGCGTTCGTCAGCGGGTTGTCGGCAGCGACCGCGATCGCGCAGCTGCCCGACGGTCGCCTGCTGATCGCGCAGCAAGGCGGTGCGCTGCTGGTGCGCCAAGCCAACGGCGCGGCGATCGGCACGATGCTGACGCTGGCGGTCGATTCGCAGGGCGAACGCGGGCTGCTCGGCGTGACGCCGCACCCCGACTTCGCGAACAACGGTTTCGTCTACGTCTACTACACGACCACCGCGAACGGCACGCACAACCGGATCAGCCGTTTCACGGTCGGCGGCAACAGCGCCGGCAGCGAAGCGGTGCTGGTCGATCTGCCCGCGCTGTCGGCCACCAACCACAACGGCGGCGCGCTGCACTTCGGCAACGACGGCAAGCTCTATGTGGGTGTCGGCGAGAACGCCGTGCCCTCGCGTGCGCCCGACCCGAACTCGGTGTTCGGCAAGATCCTGCGCTTCAACGACGACGGCACGATCCCGAACGACAACCCCTTCTGCACGACCGCCGGCAACCAGGCCTGCGCGGTGTGGGCGCGCGGCCTGCGCAATCCGTTCACGTTCGCGGTGCGCGCCAGCGACGGCCGAATCCACGTCAACGACGTCGGCGAAAGCACGTGGGAGGAGATCGACGTCGGCATCGCAGGCGCCGATTACGGCTGGCCGTCCACCGAAGGCCCGACCGGCGCTGCCGGCATCACCGCCCCGCTGTTCGCCTACGACCACAACAGCGGGGCCGACAACACGGCGGGCTTCTTCAGCGGCTGCGCCATCGTCGGCGGCGCGTTCTACCCCGATACCGGCCCCTTCCCGCAGGCCTACCGCGGCAGCTACTACTTCACCGACCTGTGCACGCCGGTGATCGGGCGCGTCGATCTGGCCAACGGCAACGCTGCGTACGCGTTCGGCAGCGTGTCGGGCTTCGGCTCGCCGGTCGGGATGACGGTGGCCAGCGACGGCGCGTTGCTGGTGCTGACGCAGACCAACGTCGTTCGCTTCAGCGCACCGTAGCGTCATGCGGGTCGGCGCGTGTTGCGGCGACAATGCGCGCCGATGTCCGACCGCCCTTTCGAACTGGCCCTGATCGCCGCCGTCGCGCGCAACGGCGTGATCGGGCGCGACGGCGCGTTGCCGTGGCATCTGGCCGGCGACATGCAGCACTTCCGCGAGCTGACGCGCGGCTGCCCGGTGGTGATGGGCCGGCGCACGTGGGACTCGCTGCCGCCGCGGTACCGCCCGCTGCCGGGGCGCGCCAACATCGTCGTGACGCGGCGCGCGGGCTGGACCGCCGACGGCGCCCAGGTTGCGCCGTCGCTGCCCGCTGCGCTGCGGCTTGCGCAACTGCGGCTGGGACCGGCCCGGCGCGTCTACGTGATCGGCGGCGCGCAGCTGTACCGCGAGGCAATGCCGCTGGCCGACGTGCTGGAACTCACCGAAGTGCGGGCCGACATGGACGGCGATACACAATTTCCGTTCTGGGACCGTGGCCAGTTCGACGAGGTGAGCCGCGCTCCGCAGCCCGCCGAGCACGGCGTGCCATTCGACTTCGTCACGTACCGCAAGAAACACTGAGGAGGGATTCATGTCGGGAGCCGGTTTCCACGTCCACGGCCCGCACGACCACGAGCTCGAGCACGCCGCACAGCACGGCGACAAGGACTCGTTCTCCGGCTTCATTGCCGTGACGACCGCCGTGCTGGCGACGATCGGTGCGCTGTTCGCCTACATGGGCGGCGCCACCCAGGCCAACGCCGGCCTGTACAAGAACAACGCGGCGATCAAGAAGACCGAAGCGTCGAACCAGTGGAACTACTACCAGGCCAAGAGCAGCAAGCAGAACCTCTCCGAGCTCGCCGTCGCCCTGGTGCCCGACGACAAGAAGGGACAGTACCAGTCCGAGGTCGAGCGCTACAAGAAGGAAAAGGCCGAGATCAAGGACGTCGCCGACAAGCTCGAGGCCGACGCGAAGGACTGGGATGCCAGGTCCGACGCCGAGCTGCACCTGCATCACCGCTGGGCACAGGCCACGACGGCGCTACAGATCTCGATTGCGCTGGCCGCGATCGCGCTGCTGACACGGCGCCGCTGGCTGACCTGGGGCGTGTTCGGCGTGGCCGGCATCGGGGTGGCGCTCGGCGGCGCAGCGCTGATGCACCTCTGACGTCCGCGGGCGTCAAAGCCCGCCGACGTGCGATTTCCCTGCTCTGCCGACGGCGGCGTGCGGCGGCGTGTTAGATTGGCTAAGTGGCAGACAAGCCCCCTCTGGCCAATGGGCGTTCGGCGACGCTCGTCGACGGCAACGCAAACGTAGACGCGTCGCTCGCCTGTGCGCGCCAGGTGCTCGACGCCGTGCCGTTGCTGATGCGCGAAATCCGCTCCGAGATGCGCCAGTCGGCCGCATCGGTGCTGTCGGTGCCGTCGTTTCGCACGCTGATCTTCGCCCACGTCAACCCCGGCGGCAGCCTGACCGAATTGGCTGCTCATCTCGGCGTCACGCTGCCCACCGCGTCGGTGGCGGTCGACAAGCTCACCGCCCGCGGCCTGATGCGCGCGTCGCGCGAAGACGGCGGCCAGCGCCGCCGCACGCTGTACCTGTCGCCGCAAGGCGAGCGAGTCGTGCGGCAAGCGCGCGAGCGCACGGTCCAGGCGCTCGGCGCCCGCCTGAGGTCGCTGCCGGTCGGGCAACTCGAAGCGCTGCAGCTCGGTCTGGCCGCATTGTCCGAGCACGTCCGCAGCGGCGTTGCGCAGCCATGACCCGGGCCGATCGCGCATGAACAAAGGCTGGACGCTGGGCTCGGTGGCCGTCGGGCTGTGCATCGTGGCCGTCGCCACTTATCGCTGGCTGCCGCGCCCCGGTGGCACGGCAGTCGCGGCCGCCGATCGCGGCGCCTCCGCAGCCCGCGCCGGCGCACAGACGGTGAGCGTGATCGGCGCTCAGCGGCGTGACGTGCCGGTGGTGGTCGAGGCCGCCGGGACGGTGGTGTCGCTCGACACGGTGGACATTCGCCCGCAGGTGTCGGGCATCGTGTCGGAGGTGGTGGTGCGCGAAGGCCAGTTCGTGCGCCGCGGCGACGTGCTGTTCCGTCTCGACGACCGCGCCCATCGCGCCGACCTCGAACGAGCGCGCGCCCAGTTGCTGCGCGACCAGGCCACGCTGGCCGATCTCAACCGACAGCTGACGCGCGCGCAGGACCTGCGGGCGCAGAACTTCATCGCACAGGCCGCCGTCGACTCGGTGCTGGCGCAGGTCGAGGCGCAGCGCGCGGCGGTGGCCGCGGATCAGGCCGCGATCCGCTCGGCCGAGGTGGCGTTGAGCTACGACACGATCACCTCGCCGCTGGCGGGGCGCGCCGGCCTGGTGGTGGTCTACCGGGGTAGCCTGGTGCAGCCGGCGGCCGCTGCGATGGTCACCGTGAGCCAGATCGACCCGATCGGAGTCAGCTTCACGCTGCCGGAGGCGCAACTCGCGGCGGTGCTGCAGGCCAGCGGCCTGCATCGCGGACAGGCCGCAGCGCCCCGGCCGGCATCGAAGGCTGCATCGGCGCCCGGCGGAACGTTCTCGGTCTCGCTGCCCGCATCCGGGAGCGATCGCGCAGCGGGGGTCGACGACATGCTG
>DATIFD010000453.1:0-11148 GCA_035455385.1 Burkholderiaceae bacterium | reverse complement strand
CAACGTGCGAAAGCACCGGTCGCGCCAGAGCAGCCTGCCCGGCAGCGCGGCCGCCGCGGGCGCCGCCGCCGTCGCTGCTGGAGGCGTGTCGTCACCGTCAGGCCGCTGGCCCAGGCTCTGCGGGGTTTGCGCGAAGACCCGGCGCGAGAGGCCACCCGTCACGACGATCGTTGTCAGGCCGATCACCAGCGCAGCCGGCCCGAATCCCCAGGCGCCGATGAGCGCCACCCACAGCGGCGAGAACAGCACGCCGCCGATGCTGGCGCCGTTGTAGGCGGTGGCCAGCGCCGCCGGCCGCGCGTGCACGAACCACGGCGCGATCGCCGCGTTGATCGCCACCGCCCCCATCGCGACCCAGCCGCCACCGCTGGCCAGCGCGGCCACCAACAACTGCCACGGCTGGCTGCATTGCGCCCAGCCGAGCACGCCGAGCGTCGACGCCACGGCACCGGCCACGGCGCAGGGGCCGACACCGAAGCGCGCGTGCCAGCGCGGCAGGCGCGCGACGACGAGCGCGCCGAACACGAAGTGCACCGTCACCGCGGCCGACACCCACGCCAGCGGCCAGCCGGTGCGCGCGATCACCGCATGCAGGTAGATCGGCGGGCCGTAGAAGCCGATGCCCCAGCCGCACATCGCGAGCACGAACGCGGCGCGCACGACGTGCCGGCCGTGGAACACCGGCTGGCTGCGGTCTCTGCGGGTCGCTGCTGCCTGGGTACGCATGCCGCCAGCATGCCGAACCCCGTGCGACCGATGGTTCGCCCGATGGCGAACCATCGCAGCTCGTCGGTCGTCACGCCCGGCGCGGCACGGACGCGGCGGCCGTCCTCAGCGCGGACACTCTTCGAACAGCTTGACGGTGCAGCGCGCGCAAATGCCCGCGTCAAGCTTCGGCACGATGCTGGCGATCGCGGTGCGCTTGTCGGGAAAGACGTGGTCGCGGCCGAGTTCGTCGACGAAGCCGGTGCGCTGCCACACCTCCATCACCGGCGGCCGCGGGCGGTGAAAGTACAGATCACCGCCGCACGCCCTGCGCTGTGCCATCTCGTCGCGCCACAGCTCGTCGCCGGCGAGGTCGATGAAGTTCATGCTCTTGGACATGACCAGCAGGTGCTTCTGCGACTGCGGTGCGGCACGCAGCGCGTGCAGCCGCTCGGCCACGTACTGGGTGGCGGCGAAGTAGACGGCGCCCTCCATCCGCAGCAGCTTCAGCTGCGGGCATTCGGGCAGCGCGTGCGGGTTGTCGTCGGCGATCACGAACGGGCGGCCCGCGGCGCGGGTGTCGAAGCCCATCGTGCGCATCGCCGGCCGCGCGGTGCGCCACAGGTACGCCGCCAGCGACAGCAGCGTGCCGAACAGGATCGCCAGCTCGAGCCGGATCGCCAGCGTCGCCACCAGGGTGGCCAATGCGATGCCGAACTCCAGCTGCGACAGCTTCAGCAGCCGGCGCCACTGCGCCACGTCGAGCAGCGACCACGCCACCAGCAACAGCAGGCCCGACACCGCGGCCATCGGAATGGTGGCGATAAGCGCAGCGCTCACAGCCACCAGCGCCAGCAGCCACAACGCCGAGAACACGCTGGCCAGCGGCGTGCGTGCACCGGCCTCCAGGTTGGGCAGCGAGCGGTTCAGCGAGCCGCACGACAGGAAGCACGAGAAGAACCCGCCGGCCACGTTGGACAGCCCCTGGCCGACGAACTCCCGGTTGGCGTCGACGTACTGCCCCGACCGTTCGCTCAGCACCTTGGCGATCGAATACGACTGCCCGAGCGCGATGATCGTCAGCGGGATCGCGAGCCCCGCCAGCTCGGGCAGGCGGTGCCAGTCCACGTCGGGCGACTGCCAGCGCGGCCACGCCTGCGGCACGACGCCGACCACCTCCCCCGGATGCCAGCCGGGCGCCCAGTGCGCCAGCGCGGCGGCGCCGGCCATGCCCGCAACCATGCCCAGCAGCAGGTGCGGCACGCGCGGCCATGCGCGCCGAGCACCGATCGCGACCGCGATCGTGATGGCGCCGACCAGCACCGCGCCGGGGTTCGACTCCGGCAGCCGCTGCGCCATCAGCAGCAGCGCCGCCGGGGCCTTGATACCGCTGGGCAGCGCGAGACCCAGCAGGTCCTTCAGCGCGTGCACAGCGATCAGCAAGGCCGCACCGGCGGTGAAGCCGCGCAGCGCGGCCGGCGAGATGAAGTGCGCCAGGGCGCCGAGGCGCAGCGCGCCGATCGCCAGCTGGATCACGCCCACCAGCACGGTCAGCGCCAGCACGAGCTGGATGTACGGCGGGCTGCCTACCGCAGCCAGCGGCGTGACCATCGCGGCCATCGCGAGCGAGTTGGCGTTGGTCGGCCCCGACATCACGTGGCGGCTCGAGCCGAACAGCGCCGCCACGATGCACGGCAGCACCGCGGTGGCCAGGCCGTACGACGGCGGCAGGCCGACCAGCGCGGCGAAGGCGATGGCCTGCGGCAGCACCAGCACCGCGCCGAGCAGCCCGGCCAGCGCATCGGCGCGGACGGTGTCGCGATCGAGCTCGCGCACCCAGGTGCCGAACAGTCTGGACGGAAGGGTTGGAGTCGTCGTTGTCGTCGTCATCGCCGGCACTCGCGCCCGCGCGCTGCGCCGGGCGGCGCGGCTTCAGCGGCTGCGGTAGAAATAGTACGTCGCCGTGTAAGGCACCCGGGCGAACTGGTTCGCGTTGGCCGCGGTGCACGGCTCGGTCGGCGCGAGCCCGCCCTTGGTCGCGACGCGCTGGATGCTCCGGGTCTGGGTCAGCACGCCCTTGCCGAAGGTGGCCTTGGCGCTCAGCAGCAGCCAGGGGATCGCCCCCGGCTCGCTGGCCGGTGCCCGCTCCTTCACCTCGCCGAGCACGCGGCTGCCGTCCGTCGCCTCCCACATCGGCCCGGCGTAGTGCTTGCCGAGCTCGCTGCCAAGCAGGCCGGGGCTGGTGAGCCTGGCCTCCGGCGCACGGAACGTCCACTCGTACGCGCCGCCCGGCTTGGGCGTGCACTCGTAGACCTGCGAGCCGCTGGCCAGGGCCTCGAGAAACACCTCCTGGTCGGCCGGCGCCTTGATCACGCCGGGCACGTCGGGCGGCTTGGGCCCGGCCACCGTCGAACAGGCCACCGCGCCGAGCACGGCGCACGACATCACACACACACGGGCAACAGTCCTGCGCATCGCAAGGCCTTTCAGGGTCGGACCAGGGGAACGACGACACGCCGTCGCGGCATCGTCGTGCGGGGGCACGCCGCCACACGGCGGCGTGCCACGCGGTATCACGGAGCGCAACGTCATCGAAGGACATCCTGGTCGCGGGGCCGGCCCGGCGGACCCTTGAGCTCGACCGTATTGCCTTCGGGATCGCTGAGGTACATCGACGGCCCCTCGCCCTCGGCGCCGTAGCGCGACTCCAGCGGGCCGGCCTGGACGCCGAAGCGCTGCAGCTGGGCGCGGATCGCCGCCTCGTCGAACGGCTCGACGCGGAAGCAGAAGTGATCGAGGTTGCGCCCCTCGCGCCCCGGCGCGGCGCCGCCCGCGCGCCCGAGCAGGCCATCGACCGGCACCAGGTCGAGCAGCGAGCGGCCGGCGCGCAGCTGCACAAGACCGATCGCGTCCTGCCGCTTCTCGACGCTGCAGCCGAGCACTTCGCAATAAAAGCGCTCCATCCGCGGCAGGTCGACCACGCGCAGCACGAGGTGGTCGATGTCGCGGATGCGGATGGTCATGGACACGACGAGCCTGCTTGCGCCATCACGGCGCCAGGCCTTGCTCCTGCAGCCGGGGCCGCTCGTAGGCCGCGTCTTCGGCCGGCTGGCGCAGGCCGCCGACGCCGCGCTCGCGCGCGAGCGCCCAGACGATGCTGCCGCCGGCCGGCAGCACCATGGGCTGCATCGCATACAGCGGGTCCTCGTAGGCCACGCGCGCGGCCACGAAGTGCCAGCCCTTGGCGCGAAATGCCTCGATCACGTCGGACAGCGCCGCCGCGTTCAACGCATTGGCGTGCAACCGCATCACGTGCGCCGGGCTGCGGCCGATCACCTGGCGCGCCAGCTTGTCGTAGTAGGCGGCGCGCTCGAGCAGGTGGCGCACGTAGGCGCGCTGCAGCCGCTTCAGCGGCTCGCTGCGCCCGGCCTTCTGCAGCGACAGGTAGCGCTGGTCGTAGTAGGCGTCGCTGGTGTCGATCGACACCGCCGCGTTGCGATAGCCGTGCTCGCGCATCCAGTCGCGCATGCCGTCGCGCTTGGCGCGCGTGTCGCCCTCCTTCAGGTACGGAAAGCGCAGCATCGGCGTCCAGGTGCTCAGCGGCCGCAGCGTCTCCTCGGCCCGCTGCACGTCGGCGACGAAGCCCGCCAGCGTGACCTTGGCCGACGACAGGCTGCGCTGCGCGGCCTGGTTGCCGATGCCGTGCCCGGCGGCAGCCCATTGCTCCACCAGCGCCAGGCCGGCGTCGCCGCCGATCACCGCCTGCGACGGAAAGACGATGGCGTGCAGCTGCTGCTCCTCCAGCGTGTGCAGCAGGCGCGCATTCAGCGCCTCGGCGCGCCGGTCGCGCGCAGGATCGAGGCCTTCTTCGAACGTGAGGCCGATCACCTGCGCGGCCGCGGTCAGCGGCAGCAGCCCGACCAGCAGAGCCAGCAACAGGCCCCGCACCGCGGCCATCCGGCCCGCACGCGGCGGACATTCAGTCGCCGACGAGCCGGTTGCGGATCGCATAGACGGTCAGCTCGGAGTTGTTGCTCAAGCCCAGCTTCTCCAGCACGCGGGCGCGGTACACCGACACCGTCTTCGGCGACAGCTTCAACTCCTCGGCGATGTCGGACAACCGCTTGCCCGACGCGATCAGCGTCAGCGTCTGCAGCTCGCGGTCGGACAGCCGCTCGTGCGGGCTCTCGTTGACCGGCGCAGTGAGGCTCTCGACCAGCATCTGCGCGATCTCGGGCGTCACGTACTTTCGGCCCTGCGCCACCGTGCGCACCGCCTGCACCAGCAGCTGCGGGTCGCCGCCCTTGTTGACGTAGCCGTGGGCGCCGGCGCGCAGCGCGCGCATCGCGTATTGATCTTCGGGGTACATGCTGACCACCAGCACCTTGATCGGCGAGCCCTCCTCCTTCAGCGCGTGCATCACGTCCAGGCCGCTGCGCCCCGGCAGGTGGATATCGAGCAGCAGCACGTCGGCGCCCACGCCGTCGCCGGCGCCGCCGGCCAGCGTGCGCATCAGCGCGCGCAGCTCGCCGTAGTCGCCGGCCTCGCCGACCACCTCGATGTCGCTGGCGTCCGACAGCGTGTCGCGGATGCCGCGCCGTATCAGCGCATGGTCGTCGCAGAGGATGACGCGGATCACGTCGGTTGCTCCGCGGTGCCAGACCGCCGCGCTTGCGCACTGCGTGAGAGCCCGCGGGTCGCGCCCCGCCGGCGGTCACTTTCTCTTGCTGGCTCAAGAGAAAGTAACCAAAGAGAAGAGCCTGAAAACCGACCTGACCGAGCAGATGGCAAGAACCCACGAACACCAGTTGTTCGACTGGAATGCTCGCTGGCCACGGATGCGATGCTTCCGCGGAAGTCAGTGCTGCGAATTGAACGGCTGTGGTTCGTGGTTTGCTGCCAAGTCAGCGAGCCAAATCGGTTTTCAGGCCCTTTGCTTTGGCTACTTTCATTTGGGCCAGCAAATGAAAGTAGCCCGCCGGCCGGGCGGGACCGGCGGGCTCTCACGCAGTGAGCAACACAGATCACAGCTCCCCCCATCCGGATGGATCGTGCTCGCGGTCGAACTGCGATGTCAGCTCGGGTTCGTGCGCCCTCGCCTCGCTCAGCGGCACCGACAGCAGCAGCGTCGTGCCTTCGGGGCCGCTGGCAACATCGACCCAGCCGCCGGCGGTGCTGGCGCGCTGGTGCAGGCCGCGCAGCCCGAAGCTGCGCGCCTTGGTGAGGTCTTCGGGTTTCAGGCCGCGCCCGTTGTCGGTGACTTCGAGCGACAGCACGCCGGCCGACAGCGACAGGTCGACCACGACGCGGGTGGCGTGCGCATGCTTGCTGATGTTGGTCAGCGCTTCCTGCGCGAAGCGGTACGCCACCAGCGGCACCCCCACCGGCAGCGTGATCGACTCGTGGGTGGTGCGGAACTGGCAGGCCACGTTGTTGCGGCGCTCGAAGCGGTTGGTCATCCACTGCAGCGCCGGCACCAGCCCCTGCTCGAGGATCGCCGGCCGCAGGTTGTGCATGATCCGCTGGCTGGCGCCGATGGCCTGGTCGAGCGCTTCCAGCGCAGTCGACACGCGCAGCTGCACCTCGGGCGATCCCGCATGGCGGCCGATCCAGGCGAGGTCGAACTTCAGCGCGGTCAGCGACCCGCCGACGTCGTCGTGGATCTCGCGCGCGATCGCCGCGCGCTCCATCTCGATGCTGGTCTGCAGGTGCTGCGCCAGCTCGGCCAGCCGCTGGCGCGACGCCGCGAGCTCGCTGTCGGCGTGCACGCGCGCCAGGTGGTCGCGGTTGGCCTGGATCGCGTTGCGCACCGCCGGCCCGAGCCGCGCCAGGTTGTTCTTCAGCAGGTAGTCCGACGCGCCGTCGCGCATCGAGGCCACCGCGGTGTCCTCGCCGATCTCGCCGGACAGCAGCACGAACGGCAGCACCGGCCCCTCGTGCTTGAGCAGCTCCAGCGCCTTCGCGCCGCTGAAGCCCGGCACGTTGAAGTCCGACAGCACCACGTCCCACGGGCCTGCGGCCAGGGCGCGGCGAAATGCATCTTCGGTATCGACCCGCAACGCGTGCACCTCGAAGCCTGCGCGCTGCAGCTGCGCGCAGGCGAGCTGGTGGTCGATCTCGGCGTCCTCCAGGTGCAGCACGCGCAGCACCTCGTGCGGCGGGCGAGGGGCGCGATCGGCGAGCGAGGACATGACGTGAGTATGGCAAACCGCGCGCAGCGGGCCGCTGCCGCGACGGCGGCAGCGAAAAGCGCTCGGATTCCCGGCGTGTTCGGCTCAATGCCGCGGCGCGACGACCGAAGAATGACCGAGCCGGCGCCGTTGAGCGCGCGCTGGCCATTCGTTCACACCTTTCGATGCCCGATGGTTGATCCCGAATCCGCCGCCACGGCGCAGACCGGCGCGCTGCCGACGCTGCTTGCCGCCGATCTGCAGGACCACCTGATGACGGCGTCGAACGACCTCGACCGGCTGCAGCGCCTGCTGGCAGACGCCGCCACCACGCTGCTGCAACACTTTCACGGCCTGTCGGAGCAGATCGCGCAGCTGCGGCGGCAGCTCGACAGCGGCCCGGTGGTCGACCCGGTCGGCTTCGAGCAGGCGCTGCGGTCGCTGCACGGCGCGGTGATCGCGCTGCAGTTCCAGGACCTGGCCTCGCAGCTGATCACCCACACCGACCGCAGGCTGCGCAGCTGCGCCGACCGCCTGGCGCGCGATGCGCTGGGCGACGACGAGGACGGCGCGCCGCTGACGATCCCCGCGCCGCTGCGCCCCAACCCCGTGACCCAGGACGAAGTCGACGCCGGGTCGATCGAGCTGTTCTGACAGCCCCCAAGCCAAACCATTGCCCGGAGACCCGCCATGCACTCAATCCTCGCCGTCGACGACTCCGCCTCGATGCGGCAGATGGTCAGCTTCACGCTGAAGAACGCCGGCTTCACGGTGGTCGAGGCGGTGGACGGGCAGGACGCCTGGGAGAAGGCGAACTCGCGCGACTTCAGCCTGGTGCTCACCGACCAGAACATGCCGCGCATGGACGGCATCTCGCTGACGAAGAAGCTGCGCGAGACGCCGCGCTTCAAGACCACGCCGATCCTGATCCTGACCACCGAATCGAGCGACGAGATGAAGCAGAAGGGCCGCGCCGCCGGCGCCACCGGCTGGCTGGTCAAGCCGTTCGACCCCACCAAGCTGATCGAGGTGATCGGCAAGGTGATCCGCTGACCGTCGCACAACGAACGAGAGCGCCGCGATGGCCGACACGCACGCACCCGGGACCGGCAGCGCCGGCATCGACCTCAGCCAGTTCTACCAGGTCTTCTTCGAGGAGGCCGGCGAGAACCTGGCGACGATGGAGCAGATGCTGCTCAACCTCGACCTCGCGCAGGCCGACGACGAGGAGCTGAACGCGATCTTCCGCTGCGCGCACTCGGTCAAGGGCGGCGCCGCCACCTTCGGCTTCGCCGACGTGGCCGAGCTGACGCACCAGATGGAGACGCTGCTCGACAAGCTGCGCCGCCACGAGCTGGAGCCGCAGACACGCATGGTCGACGTGCTGCTGGCCGCCGGCGACGCGTTGAAGGCGCAACTGGCGCGCCACCAAGGCGCCGGCGGCGCCGAGGTCGACACGCGCGCGCTGATCGCCGACATCGAGGAGTTGGCTGCCGGCGGCGGCGCCGCGGCCCCGATGACGGCGGCTTCGGTGCCGGCGGGCGCGCCAGTGAACGCCGCGGCGCCGACCGCAGAGCCGGGCGAGCGTCTGCTCGAGCTCACGGTCGGACCGCTGCCCGAACCTGCGGCGGCCGACAACCTGCTCGAGCTGTTCAAGGAGATCGCCGAGCTGGGCACGATGGAGCCGCTGGACGCCGGCCACAGCGCCGACGGCATGCGCCGCTTCAAGATCGCCACCCAGAGCAGCGACGCCGACCTGCTGGACCTGTTCACCTTCCACGTGCCGCGCGAGTCGCTGAAGCTCGGACCGCTGACGCGCGGCTATGGCTTCCACCGGAACGCGCCGGGTGCACCGAAGGAAGAGCCCGACGACCAGGGCTACGGCTTCTTCGCCGACGCGCCGGGCGCGCCCAAGGCGGCGGCGCCCGTGTCCGCGGCCGCTCGCGCGGACACGGCGCGCGCACCGGCTCCGGCCCGGCCGGCCGACCGCGCGACGCCGGAGTCGTCGACGCTGCGCGTGTCGGTCGACAAGGTCGATCAGCTGATCAACCTGGTGGGCGAACTCGTGATCACCCAGGCCATGCTGGCGCAGACCAGCTCGCAGCTCGACGCCAACCAGCACCAGCAGCTCACCGCCGGCCTGGCCGACCTGCAGCGCAACACGCGCGACCTGCAGGAAGCGGTGATGTCGATCCGCATGATTCCGATGTCGGTGATCTTCAACCGCTACCCGCGCATGCTGCGCGACCTGACGGCCAAGCTCGGCAAGAAGGTCGAGCTGGTCACGCAGGGTGAAGCCACCGAGCTCGACAAGGGTCTGGTGGAGAAGATCACCGACCCGTTGACCCACCTGGTGCGCAACTCGTGCGACCACGGCATCGAGCTGCCCGACGAGCGCATCGCCATGGGCAAGCCGGCGCACGGCACGATCACGCTGGCGGCGTCGCACCAGGGTGGCAGCATCCTGATCGAGGTGCGCGACGACGGCCGCGGCCTGTCGCGCGCCAAGCTGCTGGCCAAGGCGCGCGAGCGCGGCATCGACGCGCCGGACGCGCTGTCCGACACCGAGGTCTGGAACCTGATCTTCGCGCCGGGCTTCTCCACCGCCGAGGTGGTCACCGACGTCTCCGGCCGCGGCGTCGGCATGGACGTGGTGAAGAAGAACATCACCGCGCTCAACGGCAGCGTCGAGATCGACTCGGCCGAGGGCTACGGCCTGAGCGTGAAGGTGCGGCTGCCGCTGACGCTGGCCATCATGGACGGCATGAGCATCGGCGTCGGCACCGAGTGCTACATCCTGCCGCTGTCGTCGGTGGTCGAGTCGTTCCAGGTCGAGCCGGGCATGATCCGCACGGTCGGCATGGCCAACCGCGTGGTGCAGGTGCGGGAGCAGTACATGCCGGTGATCGACCTCGAGGGCGTGTTCGCCGTGCCCCGCCCCGCGGAACACGACGGCAACGGCATCATGGTGATCGTCGAGGCCGAAGGCAGCCGCGTCGCGCTGCTGGTCGACGAGCTGCTCGGGCAGCAGCAGGTGGTGGTGAAGAACCTGGAGTCGAACTACCGCAAGGTGGCGAACGTCTCCGGCGCCACCATCATGGGTGACGGCCGGGTGGCGCTGATCCTCGACGTCGGCGCGCTGGTGCGCCTGTCGCGCCACTGATGCGCGAGGTGGCGCTGCGCATGAACGCCTCCGCAACGCGTGACCACGGCGCTCAAGTCGCGCCGCGGACGGCCGAAACCACGGTGTCGCGCCGCGTCCGCACCGGGTCGTGAGCCGTTCACCCTGCCTCGGGGCCCCACCGTGAAGCTCAAGCACCAATTGATGCTCGGTCCTTGGATCACCGCAGCCATGCTGCTGCTCGCGGTGGGCTCCTGCGTCGGCGTGTTCGGCTTCTACAGCCGCCTCGGCAACGCGCAGCAGCAGGAGGCACGCGCCTCGGAGGAGGCGTTGCAGCAAGCCGGCGAGCAGCTCGGCAGCGAGCTGCTCGGCCTGTATCGCACGATGGCGATCCTCGGCTCGCTCGACAAGCCGAAGATCGCTGAAAGGCGCCGCGAGCTGGCGCTTCAGACGCAGGCGCAGGTCAAGCGCATCTCGGAAGTCGCCGCGCGCTCGGGCGATCCGGCCGTGGGCGCCGCCGCGCAGATGATCGACCAGGCCGCACAGAGCTTCGTCGCAGCGGCCGACAAGGCGCTGCAGGCGGGCGCCGGCGACGCCGATGCCGGCCTGGCGGCGCTTCAGGCCGCCGATGCCGAATACGACCAGCTGACCGGCGCGATCGAGAGCCTGCACCTGTCGGTTGCCGAGCTTCACCGGGCCTCGAGTCAGGCACTGCGCAGCAAGGCACAGACCATGACGCTGGGCTTGAGCGCGCTGGCGCTGCTGACCGCGGCGATCGCGGTGGCGCTGGCCCGGCGCGTGCAGCGGCGCATCCTGCGCGACATGCAGCGCATCACGGCCACCGCGCAGCGCGTGGCCGACGGCATGCTCGACCACGTTCCGCACGACGAGCGCCACGACGAGCTCGGCGACGTGCTGCGCGCGCAATCGACGATGGTCGAGCGGCTGCGCGGCACCGTCATGCAGGTCAGCGAGAGCGCCGATTCGATCCGTGTGGCCAGCTGCGAGGTGGCCAGCGGCAACGGCAACCTGAGCCAGCGCACGGAGCAGGCGGCGGCGAACCTGCAGCGCAGCGCCAGCTCGATGGAGCAGCTCACCGGCACCGTGCGCCAGAGCGCCGACTCCGCCGCCCAGGCCAACCAGCTCGCCGCC
>DATIFD010000452.1:0-6645 GCA_035455385.1 Burkholderiaceae bacterium | reverse complement strand
CCACTTTCCCCGATGGCGTGTGCGACTGGAGCAAGCCCGGCGTGCAGCAGCAGCCGGCGCGTTCGCCGTTGACCTTCGCCGACGGCCCCGGAGGCCATCGGTTGCCGCCGCCACCGGGGTCGGACGATTCACGCGGGTGGGACGACGACTGAGCCCGAGAGCGCCAGCGCCGATCACGCCGCGCCGGATTCTGGCGCGACGTTCCTTCTTCGTGACGGCGCGAGCGGCGGCGCGCGCCGAACCGCCCGCGGCCGGTCGCCGACCGCCCCGGGGTGGCAGTGGTCATCCAGGGCCGGCCGCCGCGTCGGCCGGCAGCGTCGGCAGCGGGGATCCGGATTTGAGGCTCTCGCGCACCGACGCGATGTGGCCGCGCAGGCCGTAGAACAGATCGCCGAACGCAGCCGGCACCGTGATCCGGATGACCGCCCGTTCGATCTGGTCGAGCTGCCGCATCAGCTCCTGCCGGCGCCCGTCATCGACGTCGGCCATCAGCGCGTCGCGCTCCAGGCGCTGCAGCGCGCCGTACCAGCGGTAGATGCGCGAGGTCATTCGCCAGCGGTACAGCGCCGGCACGATGCGCATCGCCGGGATCAGCACGAGGATCACCGGCACCAGCACCGCGACCACACGCGCGATCAGGCTGGCGATCCAGAACGGGAACGTGCGGTACAGGAAGCCCTTGCCCGAGGCGTAGTAGCGGATCGCGTCGGGGCTGAGGCGGAACTCGTGCTCCAGCGGCGCCGGGAACTCGCCGCGCTTGCGGTACAGGCCTGGCCGGCCGTGCACCTCGCGCGCAGCCTCGAGCAGCACGTCGGACAGCGCCGGGTGCAGGCTCTCGCGCGCGATCAGCTCCACTGTCGGGCCGATCAGCTGCACGTCCTCGGCCGGTATGTTCTCGCCGAAGTCGAGTGCACCCTTTGGCAGCAGAAGCTTATTCAGGTAACTGATGCGGCGCGTGTAGCCGTCGGCCTGCGTGAAGTTAAACAGGTGCACCTGCGGCGTGCGCAGCAGCTGACGCATCAGCGCAGTCGGCGTCGAGTCGCTCATCGCGAAGAAGGCGTCGATGCGGCCTTCGTTGAGCGCGCCCACGGTGTCGTCGGCCGCGGTGTCGACGTAGGCGGTGCCGTCGCCCGCCTTGATTCCGTTGGCCGCCAGCAGCGTGCGCGCCAGGTTGCTGGCGCCGCTGCCGTCGGGCCCGATATCCAGCCGCAAGCCCTTGAATTCCGACAGCAGCCGCTTGGGCTCACCGCGGTAGAAGATCATCAGCGGCTGGTACGAGATGCTGCCCAGCGACATCAGGTTCTCCGCCGGCTTGCTGGTCGCGTCTCGGTTCTCGCGCGTCGTGCCGACCGTCTCGCCGCCGAGCACGAAGCCGACGTCGACTTCGGCCTTCGGGTTCGACAGCCTGGACAGGTTGTCGCGCGAGCCGTCGGTCGGCACGATCTTCAACGTCACGCCTTCATTCTTGAGGATCTGCTGGTACCGCTCGGCCGTGCGCTGGAACGAGCTGCCCGCCGGGCCGCTGGCGATCGAGAGCGTGCTCGGCGCGGCAGCATCGAACAAGCCGAACGACGCCAAAGCGATCGCGAGCGCCACCAGCAACACCAGGCTCACCGCCAGCACGACGCCGCGACCGAAGAGGTCGTTGAGACGGTCGACTACGCGAACCAGTCGCGCCTTGATGATGGCGATCATGCGCGCGGCACCTTGCCGGTGATCGGCGTCGCACGCAGGAAGTCGAAGTCCACGCCCCGGTCGGCCTGCGTGACGCTGGACAGAAAGAGCCTGCGGTAGCCGCGCTCGGCCCGCGGCTCGACCACCGGATGCTCGCGCGCGCGCCGAGCGAGTTCGCCGTCAGTCACCTGAAGGCTGATTTCGCGCCGCGCCACCGACAGCCGGATGCGGTCACCGCTGCGCACGTGCGCCAGAGGCCCGCCGACCGCCGCTTCGGGGGTCACGTGCAGCACGATGGTGCCGAACGCGGTGCCGCTCATGCGGCCGTCGGAGATGCGCACCATGTCTTTCACGCCGGCGCGCGCCAGCTTGCGCGGGATCGGGATGTAGCCGGCCTCGGGCATCCCCGGCGCGCCCTTCGGACCAATGCGCTTGAGCACCAGCACGTCGTCGGGCCGCACGTCGAGGTCGTCGCGGTCGATGCGCGCGGCCAGGTCGGCAGCGTCGTCGAACACCACCGCGCGGCCCACGTGTTCCATCAGCGCCGGATCGGCCGCCGACTGCTTGATGATCGCGCCGCCCGGCGCGAGGTTGCCCTTCAGCACCGCGATGCCGCCCTCGCGATACAGCGGCCGCGCGAGCGGACGCACGACCGCCTGCTCGAACGGCGGCGGCGCGGCCTCGAGCTCCTCGCCGAGCATGCGGCCGCTGACGGTGAGTGCGTCCAGGTGCAACAACGGCTTCAACTCGCGCAGCAGCGTGGTCATGCCGCCGGCGGCGTGGAAATCCTCCATGTAGTGCGCGCCCGACGGTTTGAGGTCGAGCAGCACCGGCGTCTCGCGGCCCATGCGGTCGAGCGCGTCGAGGTCGACGTCGAAGCCGCAACGGCCCGCAATCGCCGCCAGGTGAACGATCGCGTTGGTCGAGCCGCCGATCGCCAACAGCACCCGCATCGCGTTCGCGAACGCCTTCTCGGTCAGGACCTTGTCGATCGTCAGGCGCGTGCGTGCGATCTGCACGGCCACCGTGCCGGTGCGCTCGGCAACGCGCAGGCGGTCGGCCGACACCGCCGGCGGCGACGCGCCTCCGGGCACGCCGATGCCAAGCGCCTCGACCAGGCACGCCATCGTGCTCGCGGTGCCCATCACCGAGCAGGTGCCGACGCTGGCGACCAGCTGGTCGTTGACCGCCGAAATCTCGGCCGCATCGATCTCTTCGGCGCGAAAGCGGCCCCAGTAGCGCCGGCAGTCGGTGCACGCGCCGACCGTCTCGCCGCGGTGCGAGCCCGTGAGCATCGACCCGGTGACGAGCTGCACCGCGGGGATGCCCGCCGACGCCGCGCCCATCAGCTGCGCCGGCACCGTCTTGTCGCAGCCGCCGATCAGCACCACCGCGTCCATCGGCTGCGCGCGGATCATCTCCTCGGTGTCGATCGCCATCAGGTTGCGCAGGAACATGCTGGTCGGGTGCGCGAAGCTCTCGTGCAGCGAGATGGTGGGAAAGCGCACCGGCAGCCCGCCGGCCATCAGGATGCCGCGCTGCACCGCCTCCAGCAGCTGCGGCATGTTGCCGTGGCACGGGTTGTAGCCGCTGCCGGTGTCGGCGATGCCGATCACCGGCCGGTCGAGCGCGGCGTCGGTGTAGCCTGCCCCCTTGATGAACGCCTTGCGCAGGAACAGCGAGAAATCGGCGTCACCGTAGCTGGTCAGGCCGCGGCGCATGCCGGAGGCCGCATCGGGGGTCTTCGCCGCGTCGTCGTCGGGCTGGGCCATGGTCGTCCTTGTGCAGTGCGACGGCTCGCGCCGCGGTCGCGATTGTGGCGCCTGGTCGGCGCAGCGAAAAAGCACCGCATCGGCGCACTTTCGCGCGGCCGCCGCATTGACGCGCACGGCCGCCACGGTTGACAGTGTGGCCTCGCGCGTTCGCTGTCTCCAATCCACTTCGTCTGCACCGTGAACACCCGGGTCGCCGTACTCCTGATGGCTGCGACGTTCGCGCTGGGTGTGCTGGGCGCCCGCGCCGCGGCCGACGCCGACGACAGCAGCGGCGCTCAGCACCGCGGCAACGTGCTGGCGCTGCGCAAGGTGGCGGCCCAGGCGATCGACCACAGGCCCACGCTGGAAGCCTTCGCCCACCTGGCTGCAGGCAAGGACCCCGAGGCGCTGTTTCGCGCGATCGACGACGTGTCGGTGCGGGCCAACGGCGAGCTGGCGATCCGCCACTACCTCAACACCGAGGTGATGCCGTTCTTTGCCGACTACGCGCGGCTGGACCCGCAGATGCGCATCACCAGCGCCAGCTTCGAAGACGGCAGCGAAGGCCTGATGGCCTACGCCTATGCCGTGTCCACGTCCGGCGAACTGAAACCATTCGTGATCGCCTGGCGCGACGAGCCCGGCGCGCTGCACGTGATGGACGTGCAGACCGGCCACTGCGTCAAGGCGCGGCACCCGGTGGCGCCGGGCCGCTGCGACCGCTGAGGCCGCGCGGACGGCGGCGCGGCCTCAGCCGCGGCCGCTGGGCCAGTGCACGGTGAAGACGCTGCCCTCGCCCTCGCGGCTGCGCACCTCGATGCTGCCGCCCATCAGCTCGACGATGCGCTTGCTGAAGGCCAGCCCGATGCCGGTACCGCGAATGCCGGTGCGCTCGACGCCGAGGCGCTCGAAGGCGACGAACAGATTGCGCATCTGGTCTTGCGACATGCCGATGCCGGTGTCGCGCACCGTCAGCTCGACCGTCGCGCCACGATCGGCCACCCCCACCGTCACCACGCCGCCGGGGCGCGAGTACTTGATGGCGTTGGACACCAGGTTGTCGATCACCTGCTTCAGGCGCTTGGGGTCGCTGCGCATCGCAACCGGTGCCGCATCGGCAGACGGTATCCCCTGCAACTCGACGCCCTGCTCGCGCGCCGACGGCGCAGCCTGCTGCAGGCACTCGCGCAGCAGCACCAGCAGGTCGAGCTCGACGCTGCGGACCGAAATCTGTCCCGCCTCGGCTGCCGCCAGGTCGAGGAACTCGTCGACCAGGTCGAGCATGTGCCGCCCGCTGTCGCGCATCACCTCGGCCCACTCCCGGTACTTGGCGGGCAGGCCATCGTCGCCCAGGAACAGCTGTGCCATGCCGAGGATGCCGTTCAGCGGCGTGCGCAGGTCGTGGCTCACCCGCGACAACAACGCGGTCTTGTTGCGATTGGCAGCCTCGGCCACCTGCAGCTGGATGCGCGCCTCCTCCATCTGCCGCCGCGGCGTGATCTCGAGCACCGTGCCGCGGATTCGCTCGAGCCGCCCCGTGGCATCGCGCACCGCCTCGCCATGCGCCTCGACCCAGCCGGTGCCGCCGCCCGGCCGCAGGTACTCGGCTTCGATTTCGAACGGCTGCCCGGTCTCGACGGCACGCAGCACGCCCTGGTAGAGACCGGGCCAGCTCGCGGCCGTGTACAGCGACTGCAGCTCCGCGTAGCGCGGCGCCGGGCGCGACGAGTCCCAGCCGTAGATGCGGTACATCTCGTCGGACCACACCATCGTGTCGGTGGCAACTTCCCACTCCCAGCTGCCGATGCGGCCGAGCCGCTGCGCCTCGCGCAGCGCCGACTCGCTGCGGCGAAGCAGTTCGTACGCCCGCTCGCGCTGCTGGATTTCGGCACGCAGCAGGTCCTGCGCCTGCTTCAGCTGCGTCACCTCGGTCACATACGCGATGAAGCCGACGACGCGACCGTCGACGATGTCAGGGATGTACTTTGCCAGGCTGTGGCGCTTGACGCCGCCGGGGCCCGGCACCACGCGCTCGAAGACCTGCTGCTCGCCGCGCAGCGCAGCCTGGATGTAGGGCTCGTTGAGCGCGTACAGCTCAGGACCGAGCAACGCAGCGAGCGGGGTGCCGATCAGGCCGTCGGGGTCGACCCCGAACCAGCGCTCGTAGGCGCGGTTGGCGAAACGGCAAAGCAGGTCGCGATCCCAGTACGCCAGCATCGACGGCACGCGATCGACCAGGCGGCGCAGGTCGAACGCTGCATCTTGGCCGACCCCGGGGGCTTCGGATGCGCTCATCATCGGCGAACTCGCCGCACACCATCCCGACAGTGCCCGATGCGCAGCCTGCCTCGGTTGCGGCGGCGCACGCGGCCGTGCCTGCGCGTTTGCGCGGCGCCGGCCCCGACTCCGCAAACGGTCAACGCATCGCCCTGCTGGCCATGCGCAGGACGTCGTCCAGTGCATTGCCGTCGCCGTTGAGGTCGAGCATCGAGGCCCAGCCACTCGACCCGGCGCCGCCCGGCGCCGCACCGCCCCCGCCAAGGCTTCCGAGCAGGCCACCCAGCAGCCCGCCGAGTCCGCCGCCCGCGGAAGGTGCAGCCGCATCGGCACCGGTGCCCTGTTGCCGGGCCGTGAAGCCGGCCACCACCATCGCGAGCATCGGCAGCATCCTCTTCAACAGGCCCGTGTCGAGCCCCGATTGTGCCGAGGCGTTCTGCGCCACCGCACGACTCACGTCCTTCGAGCCGAAGATCTGGCCGAGCACGTCGTTGCCACGGGTCACATCGGTCGGCCTGGGTGCCAGCACCTCGTCCAGCAGCCCACCGCCGCCGAGCTGACCCAGCAGGCCAGCCAGCCCCTCGAGTCCGCCGGGTTGCGCCTGCACCTGCTTCTTGAACCCGCCGAGGATCGCCGGCAGAAGCGCGTCGGCGCCGCTGGCCGCCTGCGCTTCGCTGACGCCCAGCTCACGCGCAATCGATGACAGTCCACCTGCCTGCGCGATGATGTCGGTGATCTGCATGGCCTGGAACGCTACTTCAACTTGCCCAGCGTGCCGGTTGCCTCGGCGAGCAGATAGTAGAACGTGACCCGGCTCTTCTGCGGTGCGGCCTTCATCTTTTGAATCACCGCCTTGATGCCGGCGTCGGCGGCCTCGGCAGCGAGGCCCAGCTTCTTGGCTGCATAACCCTCGCGCACCGTCGCCAGTTCCTTCTGGTCC
>DATIFD010000451.1:0-2503 GCA_035455385.1 Burkholderiaceae bacterium | reverse complement strand
CGGCATGGGGCTGGCCGACCAGATCGCGATGCGCGAGGCGTCGATCGAGTTGCCGCTCGACGTGACGGGACTGGCTGCCGCGCACGCCAGGCTGAACGAGCTCGGCGTGGCCGCGCGCGACGAGCTGCTGGCGCAGGGCGTGCCGAAGGCGACGATCGAGCTGCGCCGGCGCATCCACGTGCGCTACCAAGGTACCGACACGGCGCTGGTGGTCGACTTCGGCACGATCGACGGCGTGCGCGCGGCGTTCGAAGCTGCCTACCGCCAGCGCTTCGCGTTCCTGATGCCCGGCCGGGGGCTGGTGATCGAAGCCGTATCGGTCGAGGCGGTCGGCCCCGGCGAGCGCTTCGACGGGGCGGGCGGCGGTGGACCGGTTGCGCCGCACCGGCCGACGCCGCATGCGAGCGTGCGCACCTACGTCGACGGTTGGCACGACGCTGCGTTGCACGTGCGCGAGTCGCTGCAGCCGGGGGCCACGATCGCCGGCCCGGCGATCGTCGCCGAGGCCAACGCGACGACCGTGGTCGAGCCCGGCTGGCAGGCCGTGCTCGGCGCCGGTGGCGGCCTGGAACTGACGCGCGTGGCCGCGCGGGCCGCGCTGCACGCGGTGGGCACGCAGGCCGACCCGGTGATGCTCGAGGTGTTCAACAACCTGTTCATGAACATCGCCGAGCAGATGGGGCTACGGCTGCAGAACACCGCGTACTCGGTCAACATCAAGGAGCGGCTGGACTTCTCGTGCGCGCTGTTCGACGCGCAGGGTCAACTGATCGCCAACGCGCCGCACATGCCGGTGCACCTGGGGTCGATGAGCGAGTCGATCAAGACCGTGATCGCGCGCAACCCGGCGATGCGCGAAGGCGACGTCTACGTGCTCAACGACCCGTACCACGGCGGCACGCACCTGCCGGACGTGACGGTGGTGACGCCGGTGTACCTGGACCCCCCGGCCGACGGGGCACCGTCGACCGCCCCCCGCGGGGGCTCGGGGCCGGCATCGGAGCGGCCGGGCGCCGGCCCCGCGCTCGCTGAACGGGGACCGAGCTTCTATGTTGCTTCGCGCGGCCACCATGCCGACATCGGCGGCTCGACGCCGGGCTCGATGCCGCCATTCTCGGCCGCGATCGACGAGGAGGGCGTGCTGTTCGACAACTTCCTGCTGGTGCGCGACGGCCGCCTGCTCGAGCCAGAGTTGCGCGCGCAGCTCGCCACCACCCGCTGGCCGGCGCGCAACCCCGACCAGACGATCGCCGACCTGCGCGCGCAGATCGCCGCCAACGAGAAGGGCGTCCAGGAGCTGCGCGCGATGGTCGGGCAATTCGGCCGCGAGACGGTGGCGGCCTACATGAAGCACGTGCAGGACAACGCCGAGGAATCGGTGCGGCGCGTGATCACCGCGCTGAAGAATGGCTCGTTCTCGCTCGAGCTCGACAACGGCGCGACGATCCAGGTGCAAGTCACCGTGCACGCCGATCGCCGCGAGGCGACGATCGACTTCAGCGGCACCAGCGCGCAGCTGCCGAACAACTTCAACGCGCCGAAGGCGGTGACGATGGCCGCCGTGCTGTACGTCTTCCGCACGCTGGTCGACGACGACATCCCGCTCAACGCCGGGTGCCTCAAGCCGCTGCAAGTGATCGTGCCCGAAGGCTGCATGCTGAATCCGCGCTACCCGGCGGCGGTGGTGGCAGGCAACGTCGAGACCTCGCAGTGCGTGACCAATGCGCTGTTCGGTGCGCTCGGCGTGATGGCCGCCAGCCAATGCACGATGAACAACTTCACCTTCGGCAACGACACCCACCAGTACTACGAGACGATCTCCGGTGGCTCGGGCGCCGGCCCCGATTTCGACGGCGCGAGCGTCGTGCAGACCCACATGACGAACTCGCGCCTCACCGACCCCGAAGTGCTGGAGTTCCGCTTCCCGGTGCGTCTGGACAGCTACGACATCCGCCGCGGCTCCGGTGGCGCCGGACGGCACCGCGGCGGCGACGGCGGCGTGCGGCGCGTGCGCTTCCTCGAGGCGATGACGGCGTCGATTCTCAGCAACGGGCGTCGCATACCGGCGTTCGGCCTGGCCGGCGGCGCTGCCGGTGCGCCCGGCATCAATCGCGTCGAGCGCGCCGATGGGCGCGTGGAAATGCTGCAGCACATCGGCTCGGCGCAGATGGCGCCGGGCGACGTGTTCGTGATCGAGACGCCCGGGGGCGGCGGCTTCGGCGCTGCCGGTGCCTGACGGGCGTGGCTCCTGCAGCCGGCTGCGCACCGACGGCTTCCCGGCCCGACCGCGCCACGGCGCCGCAGGGGATCGACCGCCATGCCGAAGTCGATCATGCTTGCGGTCCGGATCCTGTAAGGTCAGCGCTACGGGTTCGACTGAGGCCCCGACCACGGCGACGCCGGTCCAAGGCAGGCAACGACCCAATCACTCGAGGAGCAAACCGATGAACCAACGTCTGATCGTCTCGTCCGCCCTGGCCTCGGTCCTGGCGCTCGGCCTGGC
>DATIFD010000450.1:0-2040 GCA_035455385.1 Burkholderiaceae bacterium | reverse complement strand
AGGGCCGGGACGTCGGCGGCCTCGCCGAGCGCCGGGCTGATCGCGAAGGCCGGCAGCGCGTCCACGGCTGGCGCGCGCGCCGAGGCCCACCACGCGCCGACCGCGGCCACCATCACCATCGCGGTGCCCACCACCCACAACGACCGGGCGCGCGCGCGACGCACGGCCTGCGCGCGCGGCACCGGCAACTGACTGGGCTCGAACGACGATGCCCCGGGCTCCCCCTCGTCCATCTGCACGACCGTGGTCCGCCACGAATCCGCGCTGGCCTGGCGCTCGCGCTGCGGCACCGGCAGCTGGCCCGCCAGCGCCGCACGCAATTCGGCCACGTTGCGGGGCCTGTCCTGCGGGCGCGGTGCCAGCATCCAGTCGCACACCTGCAGCAGCAGATCGGGCACGCCGCCCTGCCCCGAACCCGCCAGGCGCGGCTGCTCGTCGCTGATCGAGCGCGCCGTGGCCGGCACCGGCGCCTTGCCGGTGATCATGTAGTGCAGCGTCGCGCCCAGCGCGTAGAAGTCGGTCCAGGGTCCCTGCCGCATCCCGGTGGACTCGGCGTACTGCTCGATCGGCGCGTAGCTCGGCTTCAGGATCGCGGTCAGCGTCTGGCTGCGGTCGCTGATGACGCGACGCGCCGCGCCGAAGTCCAGCAGCACCGGCGGCGCGCCATCGCTCACCAGCACGTTGTCGGGCGCGATGTCGCGGTGGTAGACGCCTTCGCGGTGCATCACGTCGAGCGCGCCGAGCAGGTGCTCGAGCAGGCGCTTCAGCCACTCGCCGTCCGGACAGGTGTCGGTCTGCTGGCGCAGCTGGCGCAACGTGACGCCGCGATAGAGCGGCATCACCATGTAGGCGGTGCCGTTGTCCTCCCAGAAGCGGTGCACCTTCACCAGCGACGGGTGATCGAAGCGAGCCAGCAGCTTGGCTTCGTTGACGAACGAACCGAGGCCGAGCGCGAAGGTCTCCGAATGCGACGCCGACAGCAGCGACACCTGCTGCCTGCCGCTGCGGCCGGCCAGCGCGCTGGGCATGTACTCCTTGATCGCGACGTCGCGCTCCAGCGACGTATCGAAGGCGCGGTACACGATGCCGAAGCCGCCGACGCCGATGACGCCGCGCAACTCGAATTCGTGCAGGCGGTGACCGATGGGCAGGGCGTTGGCCGCGTCCGCACCCGCCGCGGACGCGGCGGTGACGTCGTGCAGCGTGGGCGTGCTGGGCATCACGCGGACGAGCTTAGTCGACGGTCTTCCGTCGCGACGCCCCTGCAAGTGTCTGTTCGTGACCGGCTTCTCGCTCGTGGCGCACACGGCGCCGTGCCCGGCGGGCCCCTCGGCGGCGGGCCTAGAATCCACCGGTCTTGAGTGCCGTGAAGTCCTTCCCTGTCGCACGCCGTCGCATGCTGCTGGCCATGGCCATCGCGCCGCTGGCGGGTCGTGCGCAGTCGCTGCAGGCGCCGGCGGGCCCGGTGGTGCTGAGCATCGGCGGACACGTCCAGCGCACCAATCACGGCGACCGCGCCGCGCTCGACATGGCGATGATCGAAGCGCTGGCGCAACGCAGCCTCACGACCAAGACGCCATGGTTCAAGGGGCCGCGCAAGTTCACCGGGCCGTTGCTGCGCGACGTGCTGGATCTGGTCGGCGCACAGGGCGCCACGCTGCGCATCGCCGCGCTCAACGACTACCGCATCGACGTGCCGAGTGACGACGCGCGGCACTTCGACGTGGTGCTGGCGCGCATGATCGACGGCAAGCCGATCGCCGTGCGCGACAAGGGCCCGCTGTTCATGATCTATCCGTTCGACAGCGACGCCACGCTGCGCAGCCCGCTGTACTACAGCCGTTCGGTATGGCAACTGAAGTCGATCGACGTGCTCTAGCGGCGGCGCGCACGCCGCTGTCGGGCTGGTTCATCGCCAGCGGCGTGCTGTTGATCGTGTCGCTGCTGGCGGCATTCGTCGTGCAGGTGCGGCAGCAGGCGCTGCTGCAGCAGGCCGTGCAGGGCCAGGACGACTACCTGGTGCTCAACCTGTTCCAGTTC
>DATIFD010000449.1:0-2419 GCA_035455385.1 Burkholderiaceae bacterium | reverse complement strand
GGACGCGCGACCGGCCCGCGCCCAGGCCTGCGGCAGCAGCTCGGTGGCGCCGATCGACAGCAGCAGGCCGGCGAAGAACGCCAGCACCGGTGCCAGCAGCACCTGCGGCACCGACACGGCCAGCGTCGCCGCAGCGCCGAGCAACGGCGCGATCGCATCCAGCGCGAGCATGGCGAGCACGCCGCGCACGCCATGGCGGTGCAGCAGCATCAGGCTCACGGTGTTCAGGCCATCGCAGAAGTCGTGCGCGATCACCGCGGCGGCGACCGTCGCGCCGACCGCGGGCGACAGCTGGAAGGCCAGGCCGATCGCCACCCCGTCCATCGCGCTGTGCGCCACCAGCGGCAGCGTCGCCAACGGGCCAGCCCATCGGCGAGGCTCGCGGCGCGCGGCCTCGTGCTCGTGCTCGTGCTCATGCGCGTGGCCGCCGAGGACCAGGCGTCGCAGACCGTGCCACAGCACGAAGCCGGTGATCAGCGCCAGCAGCGCGCCGTGGCCGTCGCCGCCGGCGCGGCGCGACTGCTCCAGGCTCTCGGGCCAGAGGTCGAATGCCACCACGCCAAGCAGCACGCCGCCGGCGAAAGCCGACAGCAGATGCAGGTGCGCGCGCAGTCGCAGCGCGCACAAGCCACCGGCTGCGGTGGACAGCACCGTCGCCAGCGCCAGCCACAGAACGTTCATGTCGGAGCGAGTCGCCGAAAGGGCGCGCCGGCGGAGTCGGCCGCGTGAGGCATGCAGCGGCCGGCCCGCCTCGCGCGCGTCACTCGGCGATCGCGACGCCGCTGCCGCCCATCTCGGCGGGAAGGTCCTTCAACTTGGGCAGGCCGTCGCGCAGATGGAGTCGGGTCTCCTGGTAGTTGACGTGCACGCCCGGTTGGTACGGGAAGTCGGGGATCGTCGCCGCGTAGACGTCGATCAGGCCCCAATGCGGATGCTCGGTGAACAGGTGGCCGCCGCACGAGGTGCACCACTTGCGCAGGCTGCGCGGCGTCTTGGCGTAGCTGCCGATCAGGTCGGCGCCGCGCGTGACCTTGACGTTGTCGGGCTGCCACAGCGTAAAGGCGTTCACCGGGCCGGCCGACCAGCTGCGGCATGACTCGCAGTGGCAGTAGCCCATCGCGGCGGGTTCGCCGCTGACGGTGAGCTGCACGGCGCCGCAGAAGCAGCTGCCGTTGTGGGTCTTCGCGGCGGTCGCCGCGGCTTTGGGTTCGGAAGCGGTTTGCATGGAACGATGACCTTTCAGTCGGTTGCGTCGACGGCGGCTGCCGCGACGGGTGGGGTGAGATTCATGAAGTATCACGCGACTCGGCCGCGGTATGGGACATCCGTCGTGCGCAGCATCGCCGGGGGTGCCACGCCGCCGCAGCTGGCAAGCAGGCCCCCACTCTTGGCCGCGCCATGGGCGATGCGCGACACCGCGGGGTGTGCCGACTGCATCGACACCCCCGTCGCCGGCGGCGCGCCCGCCGATGCAATGCCGGCCGTGCTCGGCGACGCGACGCAGGCCACGACGACCGCGACCATGGCAGCTCGTGCTCGCATCGCCGTGCCCCTCAGCGCTTGGTGACGACCACTTCGACGTAGTCGCCCGGCGCCACCATCGTGCCGTCGCGGGCGCGGTTGAAGCGCGCGATCAGCGCCAGCAAGTCTTCGGTCAGCTTGGGCTGCGCCGCCGGCTCGAGCGCGGCGTAGGCCTTGAGCACCGGGCCGTAGAAGGTCTTGAAGATCTCCAGCCAGTGCTCCGGCGAGCGATAGCGGAAGTTGAACTGCTTCGGTGTCACGTCGATCGCCGCAGCCTGCGCGCCGAACAGCTCGTCTAGCCGCTTGCGCGTGCCCCACAGCGCCGGCGACTCGACGCCCGCCGGCGGCTTGACGTGCGCACCGATGGTCTTGAACAGCTGGCCGATGAAGCCATCGGGCGTCCAGTTGGCCATGCCGACCTTGCCGCCGCTCTTGCACACGCGCAGCATCTCGCTGGCGGTGCGCTGCGGATTGGGCGCGAACATGCAGCCGAAGGTCGACACCACGGCGTCGTAGCTGGCGTCGGCGAACGGCAGCGCCTCGACGTCGGCCTCGCGGAACTCGATGTCGAGCCGATCGGCAGCGGCGCGCTCGCGGCCGCGCGTGAGCAGCGCGCCGACGTAGTCGGTCGAGGTCACCCGGCACCAGCGGCGCGCGGCGGCGAGCGATGCGTTGCCGTTGCCGGCGGCCACGTCGAGCACGACGCTGCCGGAGCGCAGGTCCATCGTTTCGGCGAGCGATTCGCCGACGATTTGAAGCGTGGTGCCGACGACGGCATAGTCGCCCGACGACCAGGCGGCCTGTTGCTTGACCTTGACGGCGGCAAGGTCGGGTTGCGTGGTCTGTACGGGGGATGCGGTGGCGGACAATGCGTTCATGACAGCGTCTCCGAAGACAT
>DATIFD010000448.1:0-2739 GCA_035455385.1 Burkholderiaceae bacterium | reverse complement strand
TGGAAGCCGGCGGCGACGCCAAGCCCAAGGGCAAGATCGTCATCGCCACCGTCAAGGGCGACGTGCACGACATCGGCAAGAACATCGTCACCGTCGTGCTCCAGTGCAACAACTTCGAGGTCGTCAACATGGGCGTGATGGTGCCCTGCCAGGACATCCTGGCCAAGGCGCGCGTCGAGGGCGCCGACATCATCGGCCTGTCGGGGCTGATCACGCCCAGCCTGGAGGAGATGCAGTACGTGGCCGCCGAGATGCAGCGCGACGACTTCTTCCGCAGCAAGAAGGTGCCGCTGCTGATCGGCGGCGCCACCACCAGCCGCGTGCACACGGCGGTGAAGATCGCGCCGCAGTACGACGGGCCGGTGGTCTACGTGCCCGATGCGTCGCGTTCCGTCGGTGTCTGCGCCGACCTGCTGTCGGACGAGCGCGCGGCAAAGTTCATCGCCGAGCTGCGCGCCGACTACGAGCGCGTGCGCGCGCTGCACGCGGCAAAGAAGCCGACGGTGCTGGTCTCGTTGGCCGAGGCGCGCGCCAACAAGACGCCGATCGACTGGAGCGCGTACGTGCCGCCGAAGCCGAAGTTCATCGGCCGGCGCGTGTTCCGCAATCAAGATCTCGCCGAGATCGCGCGCTACATCGACTGGGGCCCGTTCTTCCAGACCTGGGACCTGGCCGGCAGGTTTCCGGAGATCCTGCGCGACGACGTGGTCGGCGCCGAGGCCACTCGCGTGCTCAGCGACGGCAAGCGGATGCTGCAACGGTTGATCGAGGGGCGCTGGCTGCAGGCCCACGGCGTGGTCGGGCTGTGGCCGGCCAACACGGTCGACGACGACTGCATCGAGATCTATGCCGACGAGTCGCGCAGCCAAGTGCTGCTGCGCTGGTGGCCGCTGCGCATGCAGACAGCGAGGCCGGTGATCGACGGCGTGCGCCGGCCCAACCGTTGCCTGGCCGACTTCGTCGCCCCGAAAGGCGTGCGCGACGACTACGTCGGGCTGTTCGCGGTGACCGCCGGCGTCGGCGTCGACAGGAAGGAGCAACAGTTCCTGGCCGACCACGACGACTACAGCGCGATCACGCTGAAGGCCCTGGCCGACCGGCTCGCCGAGGCGTTTGCCGAGCGGCTGCACCAGCGGGTGCGCACCGACCTGTGGGGCTACGCGCCCGACGAGTCGCTGAGCAACGAGCAGCTGATCGCCGAAGCGTACCGGGGCATCCGCCCCGCGCCGGGCTACCCTGCCTGCCCGGACCATACGATCAAGCGGCCGATGTTCGAGCTGCTGCAGGCCGATGAGATCGGCATGGCGTTGACCGAGAGCCTGGCGATGATGCCGGCGGCGAGCGTGAGCGGCTTCTACCTGTCGCATCCGCAGTCCACCTATTTCAACGTCGGCCGCATCGGGCGCGACCAGCTCGAGGCGTGGGCCCGCGCACAGGCGATCGAGCCTGCGCAGGCGCAGCGCGCGCTGGCGTCGCTGCTGTAGTTCAGCGCTCGGGCAGCCCGCGGCGCAGCTGCATCGCTTCGCCGAGGTGGCTGGCGTCGATCGCCGCGGCGCCGGCCAGATCGGCGATCGTGCGTGCGAGTTTGACGACGCGGTGCAGGCTGCGGCCCGACCAGCCCATGTGGGCCGCCGCCCGCTGCGCGAAGTCGCGGCCCGCCGCGTCGAGCGCGCAGTGCGCGTCGATCTGTGCCGACGCGAGGTCTGCATTGACGATGCCTTGGCGCTGCAATTGCCGCTCGCGCGCGCGGGCCACGCGCTGCGCGACCCGCGCTGACGAGTCGCCTTCGCCCTGTCGCAGCATCTGCTGTGCCGGCGCGGCCTGTACCTCGACCTGCATGTCGATGCGGTCGAGCAGCGGCCCCGAGATGCGCCCCTGATACCGAGCGATCTGGTCTGGCGTGCAGCGGCAGCGGTGTCCGCTGCCGGCCGGCGCACCGAGCCAGCCGCAGGGACAGGGATTCATCGCCGCCACCAACTGAAAGCGGGCCGGAAACGTCGCCTGCCGGGCCGCACGCGAGATCGTGATGCGGCCGGATTCGAGCGGCTCGCGCAAGGCTTCCAGGCTGCTGCGGGCGAATTCGGGCAACTCGTCGAGGAACAGCACGCCGCCGTGCGCGAGCGAGATCTCGCCCGGGCGCGGCGGCGAGCCGCCGCCCACCAGGGCTACTGCGCTGGCGGTGTGGTGCGGCGAACGCACCGGCCGCCTGCCCCACGACGCGATGTCGAAGCTGCGCGCAGCCAGGCCCTGCAGCGCGGCGCTGGCCAGGGCCTCGTCTTCGCTCATCGACGGCAGCAGGCTCGGCAGTCGCTGCGCGAGCATCGACTTGCCGCTGCCGGGAGGGCCGACCATCAACACGCTGTGGCCGCCGGCGGCGGCGATCTCCAGCGCACGCTTGGCCGCCGCCTGGCCTTTGACGTCGCGCAGATCCGGCGACGCCGCTTCGGTGGCCGGGGGCGGAAGCTCCGGGACCTGCAGCGCCGGCACGTCGTCGCCGGGGGCCATCGCACGCACCACCTGCAGCAGGTGATCGGCCGCGCGCACGTCCACGCCGCGCGCCAATGCCGCCTCGCGCGCGCTGGCCGTCGGCAGCACCAGGGCGCGCGGTGCTCCTTGACGGCGCAGTGCCAGCGCCAGCGCCAGCGCGCCGCGCACCGGGCGCAGTTCACCAGCCAGCGAAAGCTCGCCCGCGAATTCGTGCCGCGACAGCCGCTCGCCGTCGAGTTGCCCGTCGGCGGC
>DATIFD010000447.1:0-3785 GCA_035455385.1 Burkholderiaceae bacterium | reverse complement strand
CGAGCGCTCGATGGGGCGCATCGCGGCGGCGTTCGGACCCGACCGCCTGTGGCACCTGAAGCCGACGCGCGAAGGCAACGCGATTGCGGTAGCAACACACGGCGCCGTCGTTCCAGATCGTCACATCTGGCAGGCGCGGGCGGATAACATCGAAGCCCGTTTCGGGCTGCCCGCGCGCAAGTGGTTGCGCCTGTTGCAGCCATGGCCCGCCCAATCCAGCCCCCGATGACCCGCCCGCCAGCCCCAGGCTCGACGCACGCCGTGTGCAGCCGAGCGCCTTCATGAGCAGCACGACCACCCGCGCGCGCAGCGCGACCCGCGTCGCGCCGCAGCGCGGTAAGCTCGATTGGCGCGCGATGCTCGGTTGGCTGCGCGACGACGGCTGGATCGGTGCGGAGGAGGTCGACGCGGTGATCCGCCGCTTCGGCGGCGCCGACTCGAGCCAGCACGCGCTGGTGCGCCTGGGCAGCGCCGGCCTCAAGCGTGCCGGCACACAGACGCCGCTCGACACCGAGGCACTGACGCAGTGGCTGGCGCAGCGCTTCAACCTGCAGTACCTGCGCATCGATCCGCTGAAGGTCGACGTCGGCCGCGTCGCCGACGTGATGAGCGTGGCGTATGCCGAAATGCGGCGCGTGCTGCCGGTGAAGGTCGGCGCCGCCGAGGTGACGATCGCCACCGCCGAGCCGTTCGACAACGCCTGGGTGCCCGAGATCGAGGCGCACACGCGCAAGACGATCCGGCTGGTGGTGTCCAACCCGGCCGACATCACGCGCTACACGACCGAGTTCTTCTCGCTGGCCCGGTCGGTGCGCAACGCGCAGAAGACGGGCGAGAACTCGGCGGCCGCCAACTTCGAGCAACTGGTCGAGCTGGGCAAGACCAACAAGCAGCTCGACGCCAACGACGCCGGCGTGGTGCAGGTAGTCGACTGGCTGTGGCAGTACGCATTCGACCAGCGCGCCAGCGACATCCACCTCGAGCCGCGGCGCGACATGGGGGCCATCCGCTTCCGCATCGACGGCGTGCTGCACACCGTCTACCAGGCGCCGATGACGGTGATGAGCGCGATGACCGCGCGCATCAAGCTGCTCGGCCGCATGGACGTGATCGAAAAGCGCCGACCGCTCGACGGCCGCATCAAGACCAAGCGGCCCGACAGCGGCGGCGAGGTCGAGATGCGGCTGTCGACCATCCCCACCGCATTCGGCGAGAAGATGGTGATGCGCATCTTCGACCCGGAGACCACGGTCAAGACCGTCGATGCGCTGGGTTTCACCGCGCACGACGGCGAACGCTGGAACACGCTGACCAGCCAGGCGCACGGCATCATCCTGGTCACCGGCCCCACCGGCAGCGGCAAGACGACGACGCTGTATTCGACGCTGAAGCGGCTGGCCACCGACGAGGTCAACGTCTGCACGATCGAGGACCCGATCGAGATGATCGAGCCCGCGTTCAACCAGACGCAGGTGCAGAGCGCCATCGACATGGGCTTCGCCGAGGGCGTGCGCGCGCTGATGCGGCAGGACCCCGACATCATCATGATCGGCGAGATCCGCGACCTGGCCACCGCCGAGATGGCGATCCAGGCGGCGCTGACCGGCCACCTGGTGTTCAGCACGCTGCACACCAACGACGCGGCATCGGCGATCACGCGGCTGGTCGACCTCGGCGTGCCTCAGTACCTGATCAGCGCCACCGTGATCGGCGTGCTCGCGCAGCGGCTGGCGCGCACCTTGTGCCCGTCGTGCAAGCAGCCCGACACCGACACCTCGCGCGACATCCTGGCCGAGGTGGCCAAGCCATGGCGGCTCACCGGCGACGTCCGCCTGTACAAGCCGGTGGGCTGCCTGGAGTGCCGCCACACCGGCTACCGCAAGCGCGTGGGGCTGTACGAGCTGCTGCTGATGACGCCGGCGGCGCGCGGGCATGTGCACCCCGACTACGACATCACCGCGCTGCGCCAGCAGGGGCTGCGCGATGGCATGCGCCCGCTGCGTCTGGCCGGCACGATGAAGATCGCCGAAGGCCTGACCACCATCGACGAGGTGTTGCGCGCAACACCCGCCTGGAGCGAACGCTAGCGTCGCAACATCGTTGCGAGATGCACCGACCGTGCCGCGGTATGCCGCCCGCCACAGGTGGAAACCACAGGCTTGGCGCTTGGGGGCCTCCCTAGAATCGATCGCAAGAGGGCTTGCGGCCCACGAGGAGACCCGAACTTGAAGATCAAGAGCCAGAAGGACTTCTGGTCGGGGCTGATGTTCGTGGCTGCCGGGCTGGGTTTCGCGTGGGGGGCGCAGTACTACAGCTTCGGCACTTCGGCGCGGCCGGGGCCGGGGTACTTTCCGTTCGGCCTGGGCATTTTGCTGGCGCTGCTCGGCGCACTGGTGCTGTTCGAGGCGCTGACCATCGAGACCGACGACGGCGAGCCGCTCGGCAAGTGGTCGTTCAAGCCGCTCATCACGATCTGCGCGTCGGTCGCGGTGTTCGGCTGGCTGCTGCCGCGGCTGGGCATGGCGATCGCGCTGCCCGTGCTGGTGATCGCCAGCAGCCTGGCCGGCGACGAGTTCCACTGGAAGGACGTGCTGGTCAATAGCGTGGTCCTCACGGTCGGCTCGTGGCTGATCTTCATCGTCGGGCTCAAGCTCGTGATCCCGCTGTGGCCGGGCTTCATCGGCTGAGGGGCCGCGATGGACCTGCTGCAAAACCTGTCGCTCGGCTTCGGCGTCGCGCTGAGCCTGCAGAACGTGTTCTATGCGCTGCTCGGCGCGGTGCTCGGCACGCTGATCGGCGTGCTGCCGGGCCTGGGGCCGGTGGCGACGATCGCGATGCTGCTGCCGAGCATCTACTCGCTCGATGCCACGCCGGCGCTGATCATGCTGGCGGGCATCTACTACGGTGCGCAGTACGGCGGCTCGACCACCGCGATCCTGATCAACGTGCCGGGCGAGGCGAGCTCGGTGGTGACCGCGATCGACGGCTACCAAATGGCGCGGCAGGGCCGTGCCGGTCCGGCGCTGGCCGCGGCAGGCCTGGGCTCGTTCTTCGCCGGCTGCGTCGGCACCGTGATCATCGCGGCCTTCGCGCCGCCGCTGACCGAGCTGGCATTCCAGTTCGGCCCGGCGGAATACTTCTCGCTGATGGTGCTGGGCCTGATCGGCGCCGTGGTGCTGGCATCGGGCTCGCTGATCAAGGCGATCTCGATGATCCTGCTCGGGTTGCTGCTCGGGCAGGTGAACACCGACGTCATCTCGGGCGTGCCGCGCTACAGCTTCGACATCCCCGAGCTCACCGACGGCATCGGCTTCGTCGCCATCGCGATGGGCGTGTTCGGCTTCGGCGAGATCATCGGCAACCTCGGGCGGCCGGCCGAGCACCGCGAAGTCTTCACCAAGGACGTCAAGGGGCTGTGGCCGACCAAGGACGACTTCTCGCGCGCCTGGCCCGCGGTGCTGCGCGGCACCACGCTCGGCTCGGTGCTCGGCGTGCTGCCCGGCGGCGGTGCGCTGCTCTCGTCGTTCGCCTCGTACACGCTCGAGAAGAAGATGGCGCGCAACCCGCGCATCCCCTTCGGCAAGGGGGCGATCCAGGGTGTTGCGGGCCCCGAGAGCGCCAACAACGCCGGCGCGCAGACCTCGTTCATTCCGATGCTCACGCTCGGCATCCCGCCCAACGCGGTGATGGCGCTGATGGTCGGCGCCATGACGATCAAGGGCATCCAGCCCGGCCCGCAGGTGATGACGAGCAATCCGCAGCTCTTCTGGGGCCTGATCGCCTCG
>DATIFD010000446.1:0-5898 GCA_035455385.1 Burkholderiaceae bacterium | reverse complement strand
GGGCGGCGCCGCCAGGTCGGCGCCGCCGCCGCCGCAGCCCGCCAATGCCAACCCCCACGCGGCCGCGCCGGCCAAGCCGCCTGCGCGCCGGCGGTTCATGGCTCGACGGCTTCAACCGGCTTGGCGACGACGCCGCGGCCCGCGCAGCACGACGCCACGGCGGCGTCGAACACGTCGCGCGCGCAGTCTTGACAGCAGCCGCACGACGACGCCACGCGCGTCTCGTCTTGCAGCACCTCGAAACAGCGCACGCCCGAGGCCACCGCTCGCTCGATGTCGCGGTCGGAAACCCGGTGGCAGAGGCAGACGATCATGGCAGGCGGGTCGGTGAAGCAGGTGACGGCGAGTCTAATCGAAACACGAATGTTTCTCAAGAACGTTCGTTTCCGATGAAACCGAGCAAAACTGCGGTTACCCCCGGTCAGCGCGGCTTTGCCGGGCTGGTCGGGCCGTTCAACACGAGGCGGCGGGCCGATCCCAGGCGACCGAGGCAGCAGCCGCGGCGACGGGCGCGAGCGAGGTGTCCTGCGGCCGCGCCTCTGGATGCTGGGTTCCGCCGCGCGCGCGCGGAAATCCGCGGAAATCAGCTCACCACGTAGGCGCCGGTGGCGGTCGAGATCAGCATGCCCTCGTCATTGACCAGCCGCATCTGCGTCGTGCCGACGCGGCCGCCCAGGCGCACGACCTCGGCGCTGGCGACGAAGTGCTTGCCCAGGCCCTGGCGCAGGTAGTCGACGCGCAGGTCGATCGTGCCCAGCCGCGAGAACCGGTGCAGCACCTGCTGGGACGTCTCGTCCGCGTGCTTCTCGCCGATCGCCCACATCAGCGCCAGGCCGCCCATGGCATCGAGCGTGGCCGAGATCACGCCGCCGTGGAGCCGGCCATAGAGGTAGTGGCCGATCAGCTCGGGCCGCATGTCGAAGCGCAGCGTCGGGGGGTGCATCTGGATGAGCTTGAGCCCGAGCACCTGGTTGAAGCGGATCTGTTGCTCGAACAGCGAGGTGAGGAGGTTGTCGAGTCGGGCCTGTTCGGTGGCCGAGCGGCGGGCGGTGGTCATCGCCCGCAGCATAGCCGCGGCGCGACTGGCGCCCGCTCAGGCGCCGACGCGGTGCGTGGCGCGCAACTGGCGCAGCACCTGCAGCGCCTGCGCGAACTCGAAGCGCTGCAGCAGGCCGCGCAGGCGCCGGCTGTCGGGCCCGAGCGCTCCGGGCAGCGCATCCTGCAGTTCGCGAAAGCGCGCGATCGCGGCGAAGTCGGCCTTCTCGAGCATCGCCTCGAGGCGGTCGAGCTCGGCGTCGAGCCACGCCGGGTCGGGCGTCGTGGCGGCCAGCCTGTCCGTCGGCGCTGTCAGTCGCGCCTCGATCGATGCCACCACCTGCGCCAACTCGCGCAGCAGCGCCTGCGCGTCGCGGTCCAGCTCGCCGGCAGCCACGCCGTCGAGCAGGTCGCGCTCGAACGATGCGGCATGCGCCGACAGCGCGTTGGCGCCGATTGCCGCGCTGGCGCCCTTGAGCGAATGCGCCTGGCGGCGCACGGCTTCGAGCCGATCGGGCATGAGCGGCACGTCGAACTCGGCGATGCCGCCGCGGTAAGTGGCGGCGAATTGCCGCAGCACGCGCTCGTAGACCTCGACACGCCCGGCGAAGTAGCGCGCCAGCACCGATTCGTCGAGGCCCTGCACCGGCTCGACTGCGGGTGCGGCCGTCGACGCCACCGCGTCGACATCCTGCGCCGGCTGGGCGGTCGGCGCCTCGGCCGCCCTGCCCGGCGGCAACCAGCGCAGCAGCGTGCTGTACAGCAGCTCGGGGTCGACCGGCTTGACGATGTGATCGCGCATACCAGCCTGCTCGCAGGCGAGCCGGTCCTCGCCGAAGGCGTTGGCGGTCATCGACAGCACCGGCGTGTCGTGCAGCCCGGGCACCGCGAGGATCTCGCGCGTCGCCTGCAGGCCGTCCATGCCGGGCAGCTGCAGGTCCATCAGGATCAGGTCGTAGCGCTTGGCCCGCGCCGCACGCACGGCCTCCTCGCCGGTGAGCGCCACGTCGACCTGCAGACCGACCGCGCGCAGCCACTCGAGGGCCACCTCGAGGTTGGCCGCGTTGTCCTCGGTCAGCAGGATCTGCGCGCCGGCATGCCGCTGACGCAGGCGCGCTTCGAGCGTGCGCAGCGACTCGCGCGGCTCGGCCTCGAGGTCGTCGCCGAACACGGTGTTGCCGCTGCGCTCACCCTGCGCCAGCTCGAGCCGGGCGTCGAACCAGAAGCGGCTGCCCTGGCCGGGCACGCTCGACACGCCGGTGTCGCCGCCCATCAGCCGCGACAGGTGGCGCGTGATCGCCAGCCCGAGCCCGGTGCCGCCGTAGCGGCGGGTGGTCGTGCTGTCGGCCTGCTCGAAGGCGGCGAACAGGCGGGTGATCTTGTCGGGCTCGATGCCGATGCCGGTGTCGATCACCGTGAACCGCACCCGCAGCGCGTCGTCGTTGCCTTCGGGCACGGCTGTCACGCGCACCTCGATACCGCCGGCGTCGGTGAACTTGACCGCGTTGCTCAGCAGGTTCAGCAGCGCCTGCGACAGGCGGGTGGGGTCGCCGCGCAGGCGATCGGGCACGTCGCCGGCATCGACGCCGATCGTCAGGCCCTTGGCGCGTGCGCGCTCGACCACCATCGCCTCGGCGCGGCGCAGCATCGCGCGCAGCGAGAAGTTGGTGTGCTCCAGCGTCAGCTTGCCCGACTCGATCTTCGACAGGTCGAGGATGTCGTCGATCACCTGCGACAGGTGGCGCGCCGCGTCGTGGATCTTGTCGAGCCGGTCGGCCTGCGACGGCCGGGGATCGTCGCGGCGCAGCAGGTGTGCCAGTCCGACCACCGCGTTCATCGGCGTGCGGATCTCGTGGCTCATGTTGGCGAGGAACGCGCTCTTGGCGCGCGTGGCGGCCTCGGCCTTGTCGCGCGCCTCGATCAGCTCGGCGTTCAGCTGCTTGAGCCGTGCCTGGGCCTCCTTGACTTCGCTGATGTCGGTGACCAGCACGAAGAAGCCGTGCACCGTGCTGTCGCGAACGTCGGGCACGTAGTGTGCCAGCGCGGGCAGCACGAGCCCGGCGGGCGAGCGCGCCTCCAGCTCGTAGCGGTGCGCATGGCCCTTGAGCACGTCGGTGGCCAGGTCGAGCAACTGGCCGTAGCGCTCGGGGCCCAGCACGTCTCGCGCATGCATGCCGATCATCTGCTCCGGCGTCAGGCCGAACCAGTGCGCATAGTCGAGGTTGGCGAAGCGACAGCGCAGGTCGCGGTCCCAGTAGCAGAACATGCCCGGGATGTTGGCCGCCAGCAGCCGCAGGAACGACTCGGACTGCTCGAGCCGCGCCGCCGCCTGCTGCAACTGGGTCGTGCGCGCCTGCACCAGCTCTTCGAGGTGCTCGCGGTGTCCGGCGAGCTCGGCGGCGACGCGTTCGCTGTCGGTGATGTCGCGCGAAATGCCGAACACGCCGATCACGTGGCCCTGGCCGTCGCGCAGCGGCCCCTTGGTGACCTGGAAGGTGCGTTTGCCGGTGGTGGTGGCGAGGGTCTCGATGAAGGTCTGCGTGCGGTCCTCTCGCACCACGCGCTCGTCGTTGGTGCGCAGCTGCGCCTTGTCGTCGTCGGGTAGCGCCAGGTCGTCCAGCGAGGTACCGGAGTCGTCCTTGAACGGCAACACCTGCAGCGACGCGCGGTTGCGCATCAGGAAGCGGCCGTGCAGGTCGCGCGCGAAGATGTCGTCGGTGGAGCTCTCGGCCACCGAGTTCAGCAGCGCCAGCGCGCGCACCTTCTCCTCGCGCTCGCTGCCCTGGGCGAGCGCCACCCGCAGCGACTCGCGCCCGCGTGCTGCATACAGGCCCAGCGCCAGCGCGAACAGCGCCAGCGCGCCGGCCGCGACGATCCACGCTGCATTGGCTGCCGCCAGCGCTCGCAGTTCGCTGCGGTCCACCTTCACGGCGAGGTACCAGTCGGTGCCGCGCACGCGGCGGACGACGCCGGTCACCGGCACGCCGCGGAAGTCGACGCCGTCGAACGCCACGCCCAGCGGCTGCTCGCCGCGGATCGCTTGCGCCGACAACAGCCGCGGGGCGCTGAGCGGCTGCGGCTTGCCGCGTCCGAAGGTGCCCACCACCTTGTCGCCCTCGACGCGCACCAGCAAGGACTCGGCGCTCTCGCTCGGCACCGGCCAGCTGCGCAGCAGCGCCGCGATGAAGCCGCTGGGGTCCACGCGCAGCACCGCCACCGCGCGCGCCGGGCTGCCGGTGCGGATCAGCGGCGCCACGAAATCCAGCCGCAACCGCGGCGCGGCGCCGTCGGCACGGTAGATCTCGCTGTGCTGCACCTCGCCGGTTTCCACCGCGCGCAACACGGCGGCGCGCAGCTGCGGCGCAACGCGGCGGTCGGTGTCCGCTGCGCTGGCCAGCGGCAGCGCGGCAGCGTCGAGCAGCAGCCAGCTGTGGTAGTGGTGCGACTGCGTCACCTCGCCCATGCGCTCGAGCAGGCGCTGGCCGGCGGCGCCGTCGCGCGCGTCCTGCCACTGCAAGTAGGCCGACGACAGGTACTCGCTGTTGCGCAGGAAGAGCGCCTCGGCCGTGCGGTCGCTCAGCCAGTCGTCGATCTGCCGGGTGCGCAGGTCCGACACCGCCTCCAGCCGCGCCACCTCGCGGCCGCGTTCGAGCCGGTAGTTCAGCGTCACCGCGCCGGCGGTCAGGCCGACCACCAGCACCGCCAGCAGCGCCAGCTGGGTCGCGAAGCCGGGGGCCGGCCGCTCGAGGACGGCGCCGCCGTGCATGCGCCACATCAGCGCGTACAGCAGCGCCGACGTCACCGCGACGAAGGCCCAGCCCTTGTACAGCGACACCGCCATGCGCTGCTGCGGATCGGCCACCAGCCATTCGAGCGCCAGGTCCGAGCCGTAGATCCACAGCGCGGCGAACAGCGCGTACACCAGCACCACGGTGAGGATGCGCCGCCGCGGCGGGTGCAGGGGGCCTGAGGACGCGGGTACGGCTGCGGCCATGCGTCAGGAGCCGGTCGAAGGGGCGACGGCAGCGGCCACGAAGGCGCGCAGCGACGACTCCCTGGCTGCGATGTCCTCGGCCGTGTCGACATGCCCCTCGGCGATCGCGCGGAACGCTTCGAAGTCGCCGAGGAAGGCGTCCACGACGTCGGGATCGAGGTGCGTGCCGCGGCTGGCGGCGATGATGTCGCGCGCCCGCGCGTACGACAGCGCGGGCTTGTAGACGCGCCGCGAGATCAGCGCATCGAACACGTCGGCCAGCGCCATCAGCCGCGCCGGCACGGGAATAGCATCGCCGGCCAGGCGGTCGGGGTAGCCGTGGCCGTCCCAGCGCTCGTGGTGGTGGCGCGCGATCTGCTTGGCCACCGCCAGAAACTCGATCGGCTGCTGCGCGTCGGCCTCGGCACGCTCGATCGCCTCGGCGCCGAGCGCAGCGTGCGTCTTCATGATCTCCCACTCGGCGGCGTCGAGCCGCCCGGGCTTCAGCAGGATGTGATCGGGAATGCCGACCTTGCCGATGTCGTGCAGCGGCGCCGACTTGGCCAGCAGCTCGATCGCACGCTGGCCCAGCGACGGCGCGAAGCGCGGGTGCGACGCCAGCAGCTGGCCGAGGCGGCGCATGTACTCCTGCGTGCGCAGGATGTGGTTGCCGGTTTCGGGGTCGCGCGTCTCGGCCAGCCGCGCCAGCGCGTGGATGCTGGCGTCCTGCGCCAGCTGGTTCTCGCGCATGCGGCGCGCCACCTCGGCCTCGAGGATCGCGTTCTGGTTCGACAGCCAGTCGCGCGCGCGCTTGAGCTCGATGTGCGTGCGTACGCGAGCCAGCACCACGCTCGGACGCAGCGGCTTGGTGATGTAGTCCACCGCGCCCA
>DATIFD010000445.1:0-14889 GCA_035455385.1 Burkholderiaceae bacterium | reverse complement strand
GCCGACGAGATCGTCCGGCTGATCGGTCACGGCGGACGCGCGCTGATGATCGCGCTGCTGGCACGCGCGTTTCTCGAGCGGCCGCAGCTGGCCGACCGTGTGCGCGCCGACGACGTGATCGCCGGCTACGAGAAGCACTACGAGCGCCGCATCGGCAGCGCCAGTCGCACCTACCCCGGTGCGCGGCAGGTGCTGGCCGAGCTGCGCCGCATCGGCGTGCGCACTGCCTGCGTCAGCAACAAGGAGCGGCACCTCGCCGAGCGGGTGCTGAAGGCGCACGGGCTGCACCCGTATCTGGACCTGCTGGTCGGTGGCGATTCGTTGCCGCACAAGAAGCCGCATCCGTCGGTGCTGCGCCACGTGGCGCAGGCGCTCGGCGGCGACACGCGGCGCATGGCCCATGTCGGCGATTCGGCGATCGACGTCGAGGCGGCGCGCGCCGCGGGCGTCGAGGCGTGGGCCGTGAGCTACGGCTACAGCGGCGGCACGCCGATCGAGCAGGCGCTGCCGCAGCGTCTGTTCGACGACCTGAGCGAGATCGCCCGCCACGTGAGCAGCCTGCGCACCGCGACGCGGCTCAACCTGGCGGAGACCGCCACTTGACGATTGGTATCGGCATCGACGTCTTCGGCCGCATCGCGGCCGAATCATCTCAACGCATCTGACGAAGGACCCGATGGCACTGATCTCACTGCGACAACTGCTCGACCACGCCGCCGAACACGGCTACGGCGTGCCCGCGTTCAACATCAACAACCTGGAGCAGATCCAGGCGATCATGCAGGCGGCCGAGGCGACGCGCAGCCCGGTGATCCTGCAGGCCAGCGCCGGCGCGCGCAAATACGCCGGCGAGCCGTACCTGCGGCACATGGTGGCCGCGGCGATCGAGAGCCATCCGGACATCCCGGTGGTGATGCACCAGGATCACGGCGTGTCGCCGGCGGTGTGCCTGCAGTCGATCCGCTCGGGCTTCTCCAGCGTGATGATGGACGGCTCGCTCAAGGAAGACGGCAAGACGCCCGCGCCGTACGACTACAACGTCGACGTCACCCGGCGCGTCTGCGAGATGGCGCACGCGGTCGGGGTATCCGTCGAGGGCGAGCTCGGCTGCCTGGGCTCGCTCGAAAGCGGCGAGGCCGGCGAGGAAGACGGCATCGGCGCGGCTGGCCGGCTGTCACACGAGCAACTGCTGACCGACCCGGCGCAGGCCAAGGAGTTCGTTGCCGCCACCGGCGTCGATGCGCTGGCGATCGCGATCGGCACCAGCCACGGCGCCTACAAGTTCAGCCGCAAGCCCACCGGCGACATCCTGGCGATCGACCGCATCGCGGCGATCCACGCGCAGATCCCGAACACGCACCTGGTGATGCACGGCAGCTCGAGCGTGCCGCAGGAATGGCTGGCGGTGATCCGGCGCTACGGCGGCGACATCAAGGAGACCTACGGCGTCCCGGTCGAGGAGATCCAGCGCGGCATCAAGAGCGGCGTGCGCAAGGTCAACATCGACACCGACATCCGCCTGGCGATGACCGGCGCGATGCGCCAGGTGTTCGCTGAAGCGCGCAGCGAGTTCGACCCGCGCAAGGCGCTGATCGCCGCGCGTGACGCCGCGCAGGAAGTGTGCCGCGCGCGCTTCGAGGCCTTCGGTTGCGCGGGGCACGCCGAGCGGATCAAGCCGCTGCCGCTCGAGGCGATGGTCAGGCGCTATCGGTGACGAAGATGCTGAAAGCCATTCTCTGGGACGTCGACGGTACGCTCGCCGAGACCGAGCGCGACGCGCACCGCGTCGCCTTCAACCAGGCGTTCGAGGCGCTGGGGCTGCCGTGGCGCTGGGACGAAGCGCGCTACGGCGAGCTGCTGCGAATCACCGGCGGGCGCGAGCGGCTGCTGCACGACATGGCGAGCCGCGGCGATGCGCCGGTGGCGGTTGGCGAGCGCGAGCGCCTCGCGGCCGAACTGCACGCGCGCAAGCGCGACTTCTACGCGCGCGTCCTCGGCGAGCGCCGCATGGCGTTGCGCCCCGGCGTGGCCGAGCTGATCGACGACGCGTCGCGCGACGGCGTTGCGCAGGCCATCGTGACCACCACCAGCCGCAGCGGCGTCGACGCGTTGCTGCGGCTGGCCTTCGGCGCGTCGTGGCAGAAGCGCTTCGCTGCTGTGGTCTGCGGCGAAGACGTGCGCGCCAAGAAGCCCGACCCCGAGGCCTACGAGCGCTGCCTCGGGCTGCTCTCGCTCGGGCCGCTCGACTGCGTCGCGATCGAGGATTCGCCCGGCGGCGTGGCGGCAGCGCGCGCGGCCAGCGTGCCGGTGATCGTGACGCGCAGCCACTACTTCATGGACGCGACGATCGACGGCGCGATCGCGATCGGCCCCGGGCTGCACACGCGCCGGGGATGGCGCCCGCGCTGCGCCGGGCCCCAGGACGGCTCGCGCGTCACGCTCGACGACGTGCGCAACTGGTGCGAGCAGATGGAGTCGGTGTCGCACTTTTCCTGAGCGCAAAGCAGAAGGCCGGCGTGTTCGCCGGGCTTCTGCTTGCGCTGGATCGGAACCGTCAGAACTTGCGGCCCCAGGCCAGCCCGATCTGCGACTGGCGCATGCCGATGGTCTCGGTGCCGCCGGCGCCGGCGCCCATGAGCGAGTTGAACAGGGAACTGCCGGTCACGGTTTGACGGGGCGCGTACATCAGCGCTCCGGTCAGCTCGCTGTTCTTGTCGAGCGCATAGGTGAAGCCTGCCGTGAAGTGGTCCTTCATCACGCCCGGCGCCAGGATGTTGAAGGTGACGTCGGCGGGCTCGATCGGGTTGTCGCCGCGGTTGTAGCCGGCACGCACCGTCCAGGCCTCCGACGCGCGCCAGGCGGCACCGATCTTGACGATGGTGATGTTCTTCCAGCCGAAGCCCGGGCCGTTGTCGGAGCCCAGCGGTGCCTGGTTCGAGCTCGGGTTGTTCACCGCGGGTACGCCGCCGTAGTTGATGCGGCTGACGTCGAGCGCGACGGTCCAAGCCGCGTTCGGCGTGAAGGCGACGCCGATGCTGTAGTGCTCGGGAATGTCGAAGTCGCCCTGGCCGGCGAACAGGCCCTTGTACTTGTCGAACTTGCCCATGTTCATCTTCGGTGCGTAGGCCGCGCCGATCGTGACCTGGTCGGTCAGGCGGCCCTGATAGCCCAGCCGCACACCGACCCCGGTGGACGAGTCGTAGCCGTTGTTGGTCACACTGCCCGGCGCGCTGGTCAACGGCGGGAATCCCGGCGCGTTGTCGAAGGCCTGCAGGCCGTCGGCCTTGAAGCGCTGGTAGCCCAGCAGCAGCGCAAGGCCCACGGCGTGTTGCTCGTTGAGCTTGTACGCCACGGTCGGTGCGACGACCAGCTGCATCAGGTCGACGCCCAGCGTGCCGCTGCCGCACAGCATGTTGGCCGGTCCGGCGCCGCAGTTGAAGTTGCCCTGCGGATAGGTGGTGTTCATGCCACCATTGCCGTAGACGGTGACGCCCAGCGACAGGTCGTTGCGGATCATTTGGTTGTAGCCGAACTCCGGGATGAAAAAGGCCGTCCTGTCACTGTCGACCTTGCCGTTGAGCGTGGGGAACCCGGCGCCGCTGCGCTCGGCGTCACGCTCCGGCATGAAGACGTCGGCACCGACGTCGAGGCGAGAGCCGGCAAACACCATTCCCGCCGGATTGGTGGCGCCGCCCAGGCTGTCTTGTGACAGCGCGGTCGACACGCCGCCCATGCCCTTGGCTTTCATGCCGTAGCCGTGCGGGAAGTAGCCGTTGGTGGCCAAGGCCGGGCCCATTGCGAGGCATGCGCCTGCAACGGGCAGGACTCGAAGGGCGGTGCGGATGCGTTTCATCTCTGTCTCCTCCAGTGTCAGTCGAACGAACAAGAACTACTGTCGTGCTCAGCGCGCCTCACCAGCGCGCCTGCACGCGTGAATCCACGACGCGGGTATCCCAGCGCTTCAACGGTGCGTCGCCCTTGGCCGTGCAGCGGCCGCTGGCGATGTCGAACACCCAACCGTGCTTCGGGCATGTGAGCGTGTTGCCTTGCAGCGCGAGGTGCGGGATGTTGGTGGTCTGGTGCGGGCAGCGGCTGTCGTAGACGCGCCATTCGTCGCCGGCGCGGTGCACGAACAGGCCGCGGCCGTCGCGCTCGACGCGCGTGGTCTCGCCGGGTGCCAGCTCGGCGACGCCGAGCACGTCGTGCCATTGCCCCTCGGCGCCGAGCGCGGCGGGCTGGAACTCCGGCAGGTCCATGGCCAGGATGATGTCCACCGCCCAGACGATCTTGGCCAGCCCCAGCGCCGGGAACGCCATCAGCAGCGCGTCGAGCACTTCGGCCGGCGTGCAGCCGTCGCGCAGCGCGCGGCCGAGGTACTGGCGAAAGCCGCGCTCGGTCTGCGCGTGCACCTTGGTGATCACCGAGATCAGGTCGCGGGTCTTCGGGTCGAGGTGCTTGCCGCAATCCTTGAGGAAGGCGAAGTAGTGGCCCATCGCCTCGGGGCGGGCCTTCACGAGATAGCTCAGTGCGTCGCTCATCGGTGCTCCATCACATCGGTGCCCTAGTGCGCTCCCGCCAGCCAGTCCGATGCCGCGATCACGACGACGGCGACCTCGGCCAGGCACACCGCGGCGAAGATGCGGTCGCCCCGCGACAGGTAGATCGGCACCAGCGCCAACAGGCACAACACGGACGCCCCCGACAGGATCGCGATGCCGAGCAGGCCCGCGATGTCGCCGCGGTGCAGCAGCGCGAGCCAGCCCCAGCCGGTGGGCGATTGGGTCAGCTCGAGAAAGCGGCCCACCGGATGGACCCACAGCTCGGGCAACTTCGCCACCGGGACGTGCGATTCCGCGAGCCCCAGCACGTAGGCCGCGAAGCTGAGCAGCAGCACCGCCAGTCCGACGCGCGTGCCCCACTCGAGCAGGCGCGCATAGCGCAACTGTTCGGGAGGCTGGACGACCGCTTGCCCCGGCAGGCTCTTCATGGCCACACCCCGGTGCCCTTGAGCAGCGCTCGTACGCCGGCGAAGCCGAGCACGCCGATGACCAGGCGCCGGACCACTGCGGCCTTGAGTACCGTCAGCAGGCGTGCGCCGATGCGCGCGCCGAGCATCATGCCCACCACCGACGGCACCGCGATCATCGGCAGCACCGCGCCCTTGTTGAGGTACACCCATGCGGCGGAGGAGTCCACCAGCGACAGCACCACGCCCGAGGTGCCGGCCGCGACCTTCAGCGGCGCGCCCATCAGCAGGTTCAGCGCCGGCACGTTGGCCCAGCCCGCGCCGATGCCGAACATGCCGGCCAGCACGCCGATGACCAGAAAGCTCAACAGCCCGGCCGGCGTGCGATGCACCTGCCACGGCACCAGGCGCTGCGACGCGTTGTCGACGAAGACGCCGTTCAGCGCCAGCGCCTGCGCCAGCGGGTCGGGTCGCTCGACGTGCGGAAACTCCGACCTCTTGGACAGGAACATCAGCACGACGATGCCCAGCACCACGGCACCCAGCAGCATCTGCACGACATGGGCCGGCATCGCCAGGCCCACCATCGCGCCGGCGATCGACGAGGCCGACGCCAGCACCGCCATCGGCAGCGCGAGGCGCACGCTGCCCAGCCCGCTGCGCAGCAGCGTCGGCCCGGCCGCCAACGCGCTGGCCAGGGCCACCAGCAGCCCGGCCCCGCGAATGAAGTCGAGGTGGAACGGAAAGAAGCTGCCGACGATCGGCACGAACAGCGTGCCGCCGCCGATGCCGGCGGGCACCGCGACGACGCCGATCAGAAAGCAGACGACGCACAGCCCGAGCGGCCACACCCACCACGGTGCCGTGCTCGCGCCCATCGTCTCGGCCGCATGCGCCGACACCGTCAGCAGTACGAGCGCCGGGACGACGATGGCAGCTCGGCGCAGGATCTTCACGACACTGCCTGGTAGTAGAGGTTCTGCGGATGGCGCGCCTGCGCGAAGAAGAACCAGCGCTCGATCATCAGGCCGCCGAACTGCACGACGAACGCGGCCAACAGCAGCGGCGTCGAGGAACCGCCGCGCCCGGCGGCCAGCAGGACGACCGGCAAGGCGAACGCCAGCAGCACGAAGGCCGGCTTGGCCAGGCGCAAGCGCCGCGCCGACGCGCCGTGGAAGAACTCGCGCGTGTTGAAGGCAGGGCCCATGAAGCCCCGCGACCGTTGCGTCACCGCGGGGTGCTTGATGCCGATCGCCGACTGCAGCGTCGAGCGTGGCTTCAGGCGGGCGTTGCGCCAGAGCGTGGCGATGCGGCCGATCGCCGCCGCCAGCGTGATCAGGATGGCCCAGCCCGACAGGAACCCCACCAGCTGCGGCTGCGACAGCGCCGCCAGCCCCGCGGCCAGCGTGAAGCCCGAGGCGCAGCCGAGCAGGATGTAGTTCACCGGCGTCAGCGGCGTGTGCCACTCGGCCAGAAAGCGCAGGCAGGCGTAGATCATCCCGGTGCAGACGAACAGGGCGAATGCCAGTGCGGTGCCGAGTGTGCCGGCGATGACGCTGGCATCGATGGGCATGCCGCGTGGCAGCACGACGAGTGCCTGCGCCCAGCCCGTGGCGTGCAGCAGCGTGTACAGCGCGACCGCCGCCATGAAGGCCGGCAGCACGATCACCTCGCGCGACAGCCACGAGGTGCGCCACTGCGCGGCCGAACGCCAGGCCCGCTCGGGGCGCCCCAGATGCAGGAACGACGCGGCCAGACCTGCGGCGAGCAACACCAGCGCGATCAGCCCGCCCTGGGCGTAGAACGCGGCGCCGGCCGGCGGCAGCAGGCCGACCAGCGCGTAGGTCTGCACCGTGAACACCGCCAGGAACAGGCCCTGACCCGCCCCGATCAGCGTGGTCAGCAGGATGACGGACAGCGCGGGACGCATCGTGGGCCTACCAACTGGCGTCGTCGAGCGTGGCCGCGTCGGCGGCCGGCCGTGGCGGATGGCCTTCGACGCGCAACGGGTTGTCGGCGCGCACCAACTCGTCTTCGTGGATGCGCATGCGCGTCGTGCGGCGCGGCAAGTAGTGGTTGGCCGGCTGCGTGCCCCACTCCGGCATCAGCGTGTAGCCGCCGTTCTCGCGGATCGCCCGCGACGCGTCGGACTGCGGGTCGTGGATGTCGCCGAAGATGCGAGCCGAGGTCGGGCACGCCTTCACGCAAGCGGGCTTGCGATCGGCCTCGGCCAGGCGCGTGTCGTAGATGCGGTCGACGCAGAGGGTGCACTTCTTCATCACCCGGTCGTGCTCGTCGAACTCGCGCGCGCCGTACGGGCAGGCCCACGAGCAGTACTTGCAGCCGATGCACTTGTCGTAGTCGACCAGCACGATGCCGTCGTCGGCGCGCTTGTACGAGGCGCCGGTCGGGCACACCGGCACGCACGGCGGCTCCTCGCAGTGCAGGCACGACTTCGGGAAGTGCACCGTCTCGGTCGACGGGAACTCGCCGACCTCGAAGGTCTGCACGCGGTTGAAGAAGGTGCCGCTGGGGTCGGCGCCATAGGGGTTCTGGTCGCTCAGCGGGCCGGCCGCGCCGGCACCGTTCCACTCCTTGCAGCTGGTCACGCAGGCGTGGCAACCCACGCAGACGTTGAGGTCGATCACCAGTGCGAGCTGACGCTGCGTCACGGCGATGCCCTCGTCGGCGCGGACGGCGCGAGGCTGGCCAGTTCGCGCGGGCGCTCGCCCATGCCGGGGTAGCGACGCATCGGCGCGAACTGCGGCTCGGTGTGCTCGGGTTCGCCGGCGTCGGCCTTGACCACGCGCACGCGCACGTCGTACCAGGCGGCCTGGCCGGTGACGGGGTCGGAGTTCGACACCCGCGCGTCGCTGCCGCGCACCGGCAGCTCCTCGGAGATGACGTGGTTGAGCAGGAAGCCCGAGCGCGCCTCGTTGGCATCGGGCGCGAGGTTCCAGGCCCCGGCCGCCTTGCCGATCGCGTTCCACGTCCACACCGTGCCCGGCTCGACGGCCTGCGAGTGGCACGCCTTGCAGCGCACGCGGCCCCACTGCGACTCCACCCAAACCCAGTCGCCGTCGCCGATGCCCGCGGCGCGGGCGGTCTGGGTGTTGATGTGCAGGACGTTGTAGGTGTGGATCTGGCGCAGCCAGGCGTTCTGCGAGTCCCACGAGTGGTACATCGCCATCGGCCGTTGCGTGACCGCCGCCAGCGGGTAGCGGTGCTTGTCGGTGACGTGCGATTCGAGCGGCTCGTAGTAGAACGGCAGCGGGTCGAAGTAGGTGGCGATGCGCGCGCGCAGCGCGTCGGGCGGCTTGCGGGTCTCACCCTTGCCCTGCGCAGCGCTGCGAAACCGCTGCAGCACCTCGGAATAAAGGTGGATCAGGATCGGCTCGGCGTAGCGCGTGATGCGGTTGGCGCGCGACCACTCCAGGTAGCCCTGGTTCCAGTTGCGCATGTACTGGAAGCTGCGCGGCAGCGCGTGGTGATAGACGCAGTCGTGCTGCTCGTACATCTCCCACTGCCGCGGGTTGGGCTCGCCGACGAGGAACTTCTCGCCGCCTTTGCCGCGCCAGCCGGCGAGAAAGCCGATGCCCGAGCCGGGCTCGGTCTCCCAGTTGACGACAAAGTCGGGGTAGTCGCGGTACTTGCGCTGGCCGGTGGGCGTGACGAAGGTCGGCAGCTTCAGGCGCGTGCCGAGCTCGATCAGCACCTCCTGGAACGGCTTGCAGTCGCCCGACGGCGGCAACACCGGAATGCGCACCGCGTCGACCGGCCCTTCGAACTCGGAGATCGGCCGGTCGAGCATCGACATCACGTCGTGGCGCTCGAGGTACGTGGTGTCGGGCAGGATCAGGTCGGCGAACGCCGTCATCTCCGAGGCGAAGGCGTCGGCGACGACCAGGAACGGGATCTTGTACTCGCCCGCCTCGTCGCGGTCGTTGAGCATCTTGCGCACCTCGGCCGTGTTCATCGTGGAGTTCCACGACATGTTGGCCATGAAGATGAGCAGCGTGTCGATGCGGTAGGGGTCGCCGCGCCAGGCATTGGTGATGACGTTGTGCATCAGCCCGTGCACCGACAGCGGGTACTCCCACGAGAACGCCTTGTCGATGCGAACCGGCGAGCCGTCGTCGTTGACGAACAGGTCGTCCGGGTCGGAGGGCCAGCCCAGCGGCATGCCGTCCAGCGGGCGTTCGGGCTTGACCGCGCGCGCGTCGTTGGGCGTGCGTGCGCACGGCGGGATCGGACGCGGGAAGGGCGCCTTGTGGCGAAAGCCGCCCGGCCGGTCGATGGTGCCGAGCAGCGACATCAGGATGCCGAGCGCGCGGATCGTCTGAAAGCCGTTGGAGTGCGCAGCCAGCCCGCGCATGGCGTGGAACGCCACCGGATTGCCGGTGACGGTGTCGTGCTCGTTGCCCCAGGCGTCGGTCCAGGCGATCGGCAGCTCGATGCGCTGGTCGCGCGCGGTCACGCCCATCTCGTGGGCGAGGCGCCGGATCGTCTCGGCGGGGATGCCGGTGATCTGCGCCGCCCACTCGGGCGTGTAGTCCTTGACGCGTTCCTGCAGCAGCTGGAACGCCGGCTTCACCGGCGTGCCGTCGCGCAGCTTGAACTCGCCGAGCAGGAACGGATCGGCCCCCGGCGCGTGGCTGAGCACCGGCTTGTCGGTGTGCCGGTCCCACCACAGCTTGTTCTGCGGGTCGTAGCAGGCCTCCTCCTGCGGCACCTCGGTGCGCACGAACATGCCGTACTCGTCGTGCGCGGCGTCCAGGTTCACCAGCTCGCCGCCGTTGGTGTAGCGCACGACGAAGTCGCGGTCGTACAGGCCCCGGGCCAGCAGCTCGTGGATCACCGCGAGCAGGAACGCGCCGTCGGTGCCGGGGCGGATCGGCACCCACTCGTCGGCGATCGCCGAGTAGCCGCTGCGCACCGGGTTGATGGAGACGAAGCGCCCGCCGTCGCGCTTGAACTTGGCCAGCGCGATCTTCATCGGGTTGGAGTGGTGATCCTCGGCGGTGCCGATCATCACGAACAGCCGGGCGCGGTCGAGATCGGGGCCGCCGAACTCCCAGAACGAGCCGCCGATCGTGTAGATCATGCCGGCGGCCATGTTCACCGAGCAGAAGCCACCGTGCGCCGCGTAGTTCGGCGTGCCGAACTGGCGCGCGAACAGGCCCGTCAGCGCCTGCATCTGGTCGCGGCCGGTGAACAGGGCGAACTGCTTCGGGTCGGTGCTGCGGATGCGTGCCAGGCGCTCGGTCAGCGTCGCGAACGCCTCGTCCCACTCGATTTCTTCGAACTCGCCTGCGCCGCGTTCGGCGCCGGCCTTTCGCTTCAGCGGCTTGAGCAGGCGCGCCGGCGAATACTGCTTCATGATGCCCGAGCTGCCCTTGGCACAGATCACGCCCTTGTTGAGCGGGTGATCCGGGTTGCCGTCGATGTAGCGGACCTTGCCGTCGCGCAGGTGCACGCGGATGCCGCAACGGCAGGCGCACATGTAGCAGGTGGTCTTGCGAGTCTCCTGGGCGGCGGCAGCGTGCGGGTCTGCTGTGGGGTCGTGCAGGGGGACGGGCGCCATATCTCTACTGCGATGTGGATCTGCGGCGCACCAGGCGCGTTGCTGAAAGCCCCGGTGCATGGCTACCGGGGCCGCCGAGTCGCCAGCGATTAGGCCGGCGCACCCGGTGGGCGTCTATTACCGCGATGGCGTAGTTGTGCATCACCTATCCGAGATATCGCGCATGGCCGAATGCCCGCACGGCCGCGTCGCCGCCTTATGGCCTGCCGGCATGCCGATATGACGAGGCAATCGCAGGCCGGGCCGGCGCCGTAGGCAAAATCGCGTCACGACGCCGAGACATCGCGATGGAACACCTGCACCCGACGAAGGCCTGGGAGACCATCCAGGTCAGCCCGAACACGCTGCTGATCGACTGCCGCACCGAGGTCGAGTTCTTCTACGTCGGGCATCCGCTCGATGCCATCAACATCGAGTGGAACACCGCGCCAGACTTCGAGGTCAACCCGCACTTTGCCGAGCAGGTGCTGCGCATGGCCGGCCGCAAAGACCGGCCGATCATCCTGATCTGCCGCAGCGGCAAGCGCTCGGTCGACGCCGGGCTCGAGCTCGAGAAGCACGGATTCACGAACGTGGCCAACGTGCTCGAAGGCTTCGAGGGCGAACTCGACGCCGACCATCACCGCGGCACCCTCGGCGGCTGGCGCAAGCACGGCCTGCCCTGGCGCCAGGTGTAGCCCCGCGTGCCGGGCCGCAGCAGGCTTACGGCTTCTTCGGCGTCTTGTATTGCGCTTCCTTCTGGAACGGCTTCCAGATGGTCTCGAAACCGACGAACCCTTTTTCGTTGGGTGCCATCTGCCGCGTGGTCACGTAACGCGTGACGCCGTCGGGAACCTTGGCGGGGGGCTGCTTCTGCTCGCTCATGAGTCTCCTCTCTTGCCGTGAATTGGGATCCGCTGCGCTCGATGTCGCTGCCGTTCGGCACCGCCGCTCAGACCGGTCTCAAGCGCGACGGGTCGACATTGGCGCCTGCACCGATCGCCCCGCCCGCTCTCGTTTCTTCGTCCGTTGCGTCGCGCACGGTCAGGATCTCGAGCGTGAAGACGACCACCCTGCCGGAAAGCGGATTGTTGCCATCGACCGTGAGCTTCTCGTCGTCCATGTGCGTCACGAGAAAACTGCGCGTCTGACCGCGGTCGTTCTCCATCAGGATGGAGGTGCCGACTTGCCGATACTGCTCCGGAACGTTATCGAGGGAATCGGAGAAGACCAGCGACTCGTCCCGGGGGCCGAAGATCTGATTGCCGTCGATCTCCACTTCGATGACGTCGCCGGCGGACCTGCCCTCGAGCTGCATATGGACCGAGGGGGCGAGAATTTCATTGTGTCCGTGCACGTAGCCCAGCGGGAACTCGACGCTGGTGAGGACATGCCCCAGCTTCTTGTCGGTCACCTTGTAGGTCAGCTCGACGAACTTGCCGGCGCGGATGACTTCGCTCATGTCAAGTTCCGACCAATCGTTCAGACGTTCAGAAGATGGATGCACCGAAGATCCTGACCTTCCCGTCCTCGTAGCCGAGCACGAGCCGGCCAAGCCATTCGCCCGGCTTCTTGGTGCTGCGCTGGCGGTACAGGACGGTCACGTGCTCGCCTCTGCGGATGATGCCGAGCGAATCGACTTCGGTGGACAGATTCCTCGCCAGCTCGCTGTTCGCAAACTGGTGGCCCGCAACGACCTGATCGACGGCACGTGCCATGGAACTGGAGAAATTCCTCGCGAACTCGCCGTAATTGCCTTCGTTCGAATGCTTGACGAGGCTGAGCCACAGCGGCTTCGCGACCGCCAGAAGCTCCTCGTCGGTCTTTTCGGTGATGTTCACGCGCGGGTCTCAGCGAGCGCTGCTACTTCTCATCGGAGACCAGGTGATAGCAGGGCGCCTTCTCCATGGTGTATTCGCCGGTCTTCGGATCGCGCCGTGAAACCGTCAGCACGTGCCAGTTGGCGTCGTCCACCTTCAGGGCGTCGCCCCGGTAGTAGTAGCCGGGCCAACGGGTCTCCTTGCGGAACAGCGTGTGTTGCGTGACGCACTCGGCGGCGCGGTGGCGGTGCTTCAGCTCCCACGCACGCAACAGCTCGTGAATGTCCTTGGCGGCCAGGCTCTGGAGGTCTTCCTCCATGATCGCAAGCTTCTTGAGTCCGATGTTCAGCAGCTTCTCGTTGGTCATGTAGTTGACGGTGACCCCGGCGCAGTACTCGTCCATCAGCTTCTGCAGACGGTCCAGGCCCTGCTTGGGATTGATGTAGTTTGGGTTCACGTCGCCCGCCACGATCTCGTTGCGGTAGACCCTGTAGTGCTCCAGGGGCTTGTAGATCTCCTCCTTGCGGCGCTTGATCTGCCCGTCGCTGATGACGATGCCTTCGCCCTTGCCGTCGTCGATGTACTTGCACGCCGCCTTCGCGGCGAGGCGGCCCTCGGTGAACGACCCCGACGAGAACGCGTGCGGCGTGCCGCCGACCGCGTCGCCGGCGCCGAACAGGCCCTCCACCGTCGTCATGCGGTTGTAGCCCCAGAAGTACTCGGGCGGTGAGATGTCCTCGGGGCCGGAGCACCAAGCCCCCGAACCGGTCGCGTGCGAGCCCATGACGTACGGCTCGGAAGTGGTCAGCTCGGGGTTCTCGTTCTTCGGGTCCACGTCGGTGGCGGCCCACAGAACGGCCTGGCCGACCGTCATGCCCAGGAAGTTCTCCCAACCGACCTCCTCGAGGTGCGGATCTTGGAAGGCGCGCATGGTCACCATGTGGATGGGACCGCGGCCGGCGTTGACCTCGCTGATCAGCGCGTGGTTGCGCAGGCAGGTCGGGATCGGCCGATGCGTCAGGTGCGAAGCTTCCGGATCGAGATACTCCTTGCCGACCATCTTCTGCAGCTCGGGGAACCACTTGGACTCGTACTCTTCACCCAGACCGTTCTGCGTGTAGGTCTTCAGATGCAGGAAGTAGGCGCCGACCGGGCCGTAGCCGTCCTTGAAGCGCGCCAGCACGATGCGGTTTTCCATCTGCGTCATCTTGGCGCCGGCCTCGATCAGCAGGCCGTAGGCCGATGCCGACGACCAGGGCGCGTACCAGGTGCGGCCCGAACCTTCGCCCACCGAGCGCGGCTTGAAGATGTTGGAGGCGCCGCCCGCGCCGCAGATCACGGTCTTGGACTTGAAGACGTGGTAGTTGCCCGTGCGGACGTTGAAGCCGACGGCACCGGCCACCCGGTTTTCCTTGCTTTCGTCCATCAGCAGGTGGGTGACGCAGATGCGGTTGAACACCTTGTCGGCCGACTTCTTGGCGGCCTCGGCCACGATGGGCTTGTAGGACTCGCCGTGAATCATGATCTGCCACCGACCTTCGCGCAGATAGCGCCCGGTCTTCGGGTCCTTCATGATGGGCAGGCCCCACTCTTCGAACTGGTGCACGGTGGAGTCGACGTGGCGGGCCATGTCGAACAGCAGGTCTTCGCGCACCATGCCCATCAGGTCGATGCGCGCATAGCGGACATGGTCCTCCGGCTGGTTCTCGCCCCAGCGCGTGCCCATGTAGCAGTTGATCGCGTACAGACCCTGGGCGACCGCGCCCGAGCGGTCGATATTGGCCTTCTCGGCAATGACGATCTTCTTGTTCTGACCCCAGAATCTCGCCTCCCAGGCGGCACCGGTGCCGCCGAGACCCGCACCGACGACCAGAATGTCGATGCCGTCTTCGATGATCGTGTCGTAGGCCATTAGTAGGTGACCCCCATCTTCATCTTGAGGCCGGCCGCCTCGAGCGTGCGCAGACCGCCGTCATCCAGGCGGATGAACTTCGGCTCGTTGTAGAGCAGCTCGCCGTCGCGCATCTCCTTGCTGGGACCCGGAACGTCCGCCAGCTTGGGAATCGCCTGTCCCCAGGGCTTGGTGGTGATCGGCGACAGGAAATTCTTCTCCGTGCCGTTGCGGAACTTGATGCGCCAGGCGATCGTGCCTTTGCGCTCGTCACGGTCGACGCGAACGCTGTGGCCGAGCGGGGCGAAGTCGGCATATCCGCGCACGTCGATCGCATGCTGCGGGCAGGCCTTCACGCAGGAGTAGCACTCCCAGCACATGTTCGGCTCGATGTTGTAGGCACGCCGATAGGTCTTGTCGATGTGCATGATGTCCGAGGGGCAGATGTCGACGCAGTGTCCGCATCCGTCGCACCTCGTCATGTAGACGAAGGTAGGCATAGGGCTGTTTCCTAGTAGTGGCGCGGTGCTTCGCGCTTGATGCCGAGCCCCATGTCCATCGGGGCGTCGCGCAACAGCTCCATCGAGTGCCGTTCCCGCTGCGCCGGATCGTCCCGGCTCAGCGTCGGCAGATTCTCGACGGTACCGTC